>JAIBAJ010000066.1 GCA_019695265.1 Bacteroidia bacterium
TGGAAAAGAAGTAATTTTGTTTACCCATTCCCGAAAAATCTATAAATCCCAACGAATAATCCTTACAGTACTCAACATAACCCTCTTGTTCCACTTAAATCAAAAAAACTAACCTTCAACCATGTGTACCATCGGTAAACAACTAAAATTTTGCTCCTGTTCTGTAGATAATCTAAAGAACTTGGAACATTATTGGATACTCTATAGGGCAAAAAATCGGGAAAATGCCCAACAACTTGTTGGGGAATTAATGGCTTCTGAAATTTGGAATTGGACTACCATAGAACGCACAAAAACGCTTTTAAAACGTAATTTAAACAAACCGGATGCTTTTGACCGAGACTTAGACTTTCAAAATGGTGATTATCTATTAATTCAAATTAACAATATAAAATCCGAAAAGGAACAATGGTCTTTTTATTTCGAATTTGAAGATGGGAAATGGCAGGAAGTTATGTTTCCGGAATTAAACAAATACAGAAAAATAGCCGTTGGGAAAGTGGAGAAAATTAACTAGTCTTTTTAGAATGGCAAAAAAATCAAGTGCCTATATTTCTTAAGGCTTCCTATCCGCTTTACATCCTAAAATATACTCCCCTACCCTAATCCTTCACCACCACCAATCGTTGGTTATATTCACCAATACTTACCCAATACACACCTTCAACCAGGCTAGAAATATCCAACAAATGCTGTTCAGATTTACCATTGACTGAATACCAACATCTTCCATACAGGTCAAAAATCTTAAATCCTTGGTTAGTTGACGGTATCATGACTTGCTGATTTGCCGGATTGGGGAAAATCCTTTCTATTGTTTCGGTTGGCTCTTGGTTTATTCCTACTAAATCATTTAAGCGATATTGTCTAAAAAATCGCCAAATTTCTTTCGTTGCGCTAAAATCCTGGTTTGTTACTCCAATGGTTATCGGTGAACCAGGCCAAGTATGTCCTCCTCCATTGATTTTATAAAACTCCACGCTGGCATTGTTATTTCCACCGCTGTAAACATAATGTTCTGCTGTGCAGCCATCGGCAGTGGAGATATCAGGCAATGCAGTGAAAATAGCCGGTGTATCGCAATTGTTGAAATTAACCCAGTAGTCTACCAAATCCTCAATAGGAGCAAAAGAGGCCGAACCTGTATAAGAAACCGTTGGATCAGCAGTGCCATGAATCTGCATTACCGGGGTAGGATGCGATGGATTGCACGATGCAATATGTGAAAAAATCATAGCTCCGGTTACCGAGGCAATCGCAGCTATCCGGTTGTTTAGAAAACATGCCAGGTCATAACTCATAAACCCTCCATTGCTCATTCCGGTGCTGTAAATACGATTAGGATCAATGGCAAATTGGTTAGACAAGCTATCTATTAAAGCCGATAAAAAGCCAACATCATCCACATTTGAAACATCAAAATTATTCCAGTATTGATCCCCATTCAAATCAAAGGTTCCATTGGGATGCACTAAAATAAAATTAGCCGTATCGGCAATGGTTTTAAAATTGGTATAAAACTCTTGCTGAAAGGCATTGGAAGTGTATCCATGCAAGTTAAGAACCAAGGGAACAGCCGAGGTATTGGAATAAATGGCCGGTACATAAACCCGGTAATTCCGCATCAAACCACCAAACATAAAACTATCAACCAAGGAAGTTTGGGCGGAAATAAGATTACTCGTAAGAATCAATGCGAAGAGAAGTATACTGCGTTTTACCATGTGTTTCTGCTTTGAAAAATTATTAATTGCTTGGTAGGGAATGTACCAACAATGGCCATTCCAGGCGTAAAATTAGACGAATTTTTAGTAATACCGATTACCAAGTTGCATTTGTCTTTTATCCATCCCACGATTTTGAACATTACAGCAATTGCGCTAGGCTTTCCGGTAAAATTTCAGCAAAAGGAATGGATATCAAACCTTACCTACAACTCCTACTAATTATCAAACAATCCAACAGAATAGAAACAATTAACGGAAATGGACAGGCATGACCTTTATGGACGAGTACTAACCCTTGGTCGGTTTGGAGCAACGATCCATACCCAGGAATTGGGCTAAGACAAAAAAAAGGGCCGCATGTTGAAACATACAGCCCTTTGGAAAATGAAAGTAAATATTAATCTACTAAACGTACATTTACGGCATTCAAACCTTTTTTTCCTTCTTGTACGGTGAATTCCACCACATCGTTTTCTCTAACATCGTCTTGAAGACCTGATTTGTGGAAAAACAAATCTGCACCACCTTCTACGGTGATAAATCCAAAACCTTTTTCTGTGTTAAAAAACTTAACTGTTCCTTTTTTCATTGTTTATTGTATTGATTGTATTGATAAACTATTTTTGATGGTAAGGATGATTCCTTACTTCTTCTATTTTATGTTCCACCTGTTTAGAAATGGAACGCAAATAGGCGGATTCTTCTTTAGAGCAGAACGACAATGCCATTCCTTTTTCTCCTGCCCTACCGGTTCGTCCAATCCGATGGATATAGGTCTCCGAAACCTCCGGTAATTCATAATTAATAACATGTGACAACTTGTCTACATCAATTCCTCTGGAGGCAATATCAGTAGCCACTAAAACACGCAAATGACGATCTTTAAACTGTTTTAGAGCCTTTTCACGAGCATTTTGCGATTTATTACCGTGAATTGCTTCTGCCTTAATTCCACTTTTGTTTAAGTCTTTTACCAACTTATCGGCTCCATGTTTAGTACGTGTAAAAACCAATACTCGTTGAATATCTTTTTCTACCAACACATGCTTTAACAGGGCTCTTTTATCTTCCTTTTGAACAAAATACACAAATTGTTCAATGGGTTCTGCTGCAGAAGAAACAGGATTAACAGCCACTTTCACCGGATTACGAAGAATTTTATTGGCCAATTCCATTATATCGGCAGGCGCAGTAGCTGAAAAAAACAAAGTTTGCTTTTGAGCAGGTAATTTTGGTAAAATTTTCTTGATATCGTTAATAAAACCCATATCCAACATGCGGTCAGCTTCGTCTAACACAAAATGTTCCACTTGTTGCAGGTTCACAAATCCTTGATTCATCAAATCCAATAAACGACCCGGTGTAGCAATAAGAATATCAACACCTTGACGGAGTTTATTTACTTGATTTTGTTGTGACACACCTCCAAAAATAACCAGGTGTTTTAAATTGGTATTTGCGCCAAATTGAGTAAATCCTTCTGAAATTTGATTCGCTAATTCACGTGTTGGAGCTAAAATTAATGCATTAATTCTTGGCTTTCCTTCGCGTTTTTTGTTCGATAATGTTTGAATAATTGGTAAGGCAAATGCTGCGGTTTTTCCGGTTCCGGTTTGAGCACATCCGAATAAATCTCGGCCTTGCAATAAATAGGGTATGGATTGTTTTTGAATGGGGGTTGGTTCTGTAAAACCAAGTTTGCTTAAAGCCGAAAGTATCGACTCCTGTAGCATTAAATCTGAAAAGGTCATGAATTGGTTAATATAAAAGGTGATTTCAACATAAAACCCCTTTGGTTAACCTAATAAAAAAATTGAAATTAAACTTGAAATCGTATAACAACAAGACAATATTAACAGTTGTTCTTAAATAGGTGGGGCAAAGATACTGGAATATTTGATACAATCTAATTTATTTACAAATAGTTAGATAAACAACCTAATTTTATTCAGTATTATGCGGGTACCTTCGCAATACATTGGACACATTTCCCGAAAATAAATCCGGCTCAGGTCCGGGCTATCCGTTCCAAGTCCTCACCCGAAAGTGTTCGGGTTGTGGGCTTTCCACTTCTATCCCTACCCGAGTCGTGCTCCCCAAGTATACTGCTTAAACTTGCTAAATTGCATTTCCGAAAATTTGCTAATTTTTTTTTCAGAAATTGTATTTTTGGTCAAATAGCAATGAATAAATTGGAAAATTATACTTGTATTGTTCTGAACGAGTACCCCAAAGTAACCATTCAACAGCCCTTTGTGACTCCGGGAAGCGATGTTCAAATTGCAGAAAATTGGGTTTGCACCCCGGGCAACGATTGAGGTAAGTAGCCCACAGGAGCATGCGGCGCTAGCCAAGTGCGACGAGGACTACAACCGAAAGCGTGACCCGAACGCCAACCTGAAAAGCCTTGAACTTGCAATCCAATTCAATGGCGGAGGGGGCCCGCCTAATTACAAAAATGGACAAAAAAAAAGGTAGCAGTTGAAGAATTACCTCTTGCTGCTACCTTTTTGAAAAGAGTTTAAATTAATCTTCGAAGAACCAGTCGATTAGCTCGTTTACAAACTCAGCGGTGTAAACTTTGCTGCCTGCTTTGTGTTTTTTGATGATTTCATCCACCTCTTTGGCGGTAATTTCACCATCATTATTCATGTCAACACGGCGCATAGAATCAGGGATTTTACGTTTTTGAGTAAGTGTTTCCTCTAATTGATCCTTCTTAATAAATTTCAATACTCCATCGATATACACCCCTTTAGAACCGCCATAATCAATGATTTTGGCATTTTTCATTTTCGAGTTGTAGTAATCGATCATATCAAATAAATCGTCAGAACTCATTTTCAACATTCCATCGGTATACAAGTCGATTGATTTCAAAATTTCATCGCCGGTCAGTACGCCATCACCATTAAAATCGAAGTTTTTGTATTGAGGTGGCACCAAATCCTTACCGGTTGCAACAGTAGTAGGTTGGGTAGTTGTTGCTTCCGATTTAGTTTCTGCTGGAGTAGATTTGGTTTCAGTTGGAGTAGATTTGGTTTCTACCGGAGCTGATTTGCTTTCTGCAACAGTTTCACCGCTGGTGGTTTTGCCTGCATTAGCAGCCTTAACGGTTTCTTTTGGTTGCGCAGTATTGGCTGTTGTTTCGGTTGCTTTTGGTTCCGATTTAGCTACAACCTCCTCTGATTTAGTATTGGCAGAAGTAGATTTAGCGGCTTCAGTAGTTTGAGTTTGCTTGTTTTCTTTGGCAGGATCGTTCTTGCTAACAATTTTCTCAATTGCTTTTTGTTCTTGGGCAGTCAAAGATTCAGGCTCTGGCTCGGTAGAAATTGGAACTTCGGTTTCTTTTGGCTCTGCCACTTGTTCCGATTTTGCCATTTGTTTGCTTTCGGCCTCCTTCATTTCAGCAGCAACACGTTCTTTCTCTTTGGTGCTTACGCTTGGAACTTCAACAGATTTAACTTCTTTTCCGTTGGCATCCAAATAAACTGTTTGAGCCTTGTCTTCTTTTTGACGTTGGTTATAGGCCTGATCGATGGCTTTAAACAAACTATCGATTTTAGGATCTGCAATGTCTTCGGCAGCCATTCCACGGGTTAGGCTATCAATCAACGACTGTTTGAAGTTTTTAACCGGATATCCGTACAAGCGCATTTGATTTGCGAAGGCTTTTTCTATTAGCGCATGGGCCAAGGCAACTGAATCTTTGGGTTGAGAGGCGGCAATAATATCATCGGTAAAGTTTTTACCATCCACTGTTACAGGCGGATTTGGAACGGTTGATTTTTCTTCTTCGTCGCGGAAGTTTTCAATACCATCATTATCATCATCCAATGGACAACCGGTTTTTGTAATCAAGACACCTTTAGGCGTTGCGGCGCATTCATCTTGGAAATCAGGCACACCGTCACCATCTGAGTCTTTGGTATCCAAATCTGCAAATAAGCTATCCGGAATAACATCACCTGTTGGCTCTTTATCTTTCTTGTTCGGATTATCAATATTAAAACTTACGCCAAAAGAAGTATACAAGAAATTATCACTCCCTTTTTTACCTTGCATTACGCCTGTACCTTGTTCAGTAACATTGTCGATGAGGTTAGTAAAATTGTAATAATAGGTAGCACCTAATTTAAAGCTTACCCTAGGACTTACTCTAAACAAAGCTCCAAATTCGATGGGGACATTGAAGGCAAGTCTGGAATATTTCCCCCTACCTTCTGTATTTAATTGTCTTAGGTCGGTTTCATATTTATAATCTCTGGAAATAAATTTAGCACCTTCGGCACCAGGACCGGTTTCGCTCATATCGCGTATACTTCCGTCGCTCCAATAATAGTAAGGATTTCCGGAAGCTGCCTTCAGATCGGTTTTACTATCAAAGCTAAAAACGCCAACACCCAAACTAATATAGGGTTGTAAAACTTTGGGGCGTTTGTACAAATTATTGAAATTGTACATCACATTAACACTACCCAAGTAAATATTCGATCTAAAATTCAGATTGCGGGTATCAGACCTTTCATTAACCGTAATTTGTCCGGCAACTGCTCTAATATAAAGGTTTAAATACTTGTTAATATTACGCTCAATGGTCAATTCACCACCACTGCTACTGGTAAAAGGGTGGTCGAAAGTATTGTCCCTTACATCTCCAAAATAGGTAAAAATGCCATATCCGAGTCCGATTCTTGGCATTTTAGATGCTTCTCTTCCATTGTATGGTTCATTTGGAACTTGGGCTAAAAGTCCTGAAGTCCAACAAAGAAAAGCGATTCCTAAGGTAAATGGTATGTTTTTCTTCATGAAAAATTGGTACGAAAACAATTTATGCAATATCCTGCCAAAGTATATATTTTTCAGACACTTACAACTTTTCCACAGTTTTTCCACAATTTTCTTTTTTATTGTTCAAAATAGAAATCGATCAAATCTCTGATATCCGAAACTTTGATATTCATTTCCTCCCCATTATCAAAAAACTGGTCGATAAAATGATTCACCTCTGCTATGGAAATTTTGCCATTCTTATTGATATCTGCGAAAGCGAAACGACCTAAGCGTGAAGACAAATCTACTGCAGAAGGAAGTTCATTGTCTGAATTGGCTTTCCCTTCGTTTGCTTTGGCAAATTCGGCCTTTGCGGTTTGGGCATCTTTCAGGTTAATTCCGGATTTGGTGGTTGTAGATGAACCGGGTTTAAAATCTTCGTCTGCATCCATACTCACCACCTTTACATCGGAATTTGAGGTAGTGGAATTGTTCGTAGTTTTCACATCGGCAACTGTGCCTTCACTGCCACCTGATATAGATTCAGAATTAGACTTTTGAGCAGATCCGGAGTTTGGGGTTTGGGTATTTTGTCCGGAAGCCGCTGGGGAAACCGTTGCACCATTTCCTTCTGATTTCACTGAACCGGAGCTACTTTTAGCTAATTCACTTCCACTTAATCCGGCTTCTGACTTGCCAGATTGCTCATTTAGTGATTCCACTTCATCACCTCCTCCGCTGTTGGTATTGGATTGAGCTTTTTCATTCAGGGCATTTGGATTGTTTTCCGCTTCATCCTCAGCAGAAGAAGCAGAAGCAGTTTCTACCCCGGAAGGGCTTTGAGTTGTTCCGGATTTTGAATTAAGCTGATTCCCATTTGCGGCAGTATTGACTACGACATTTGAATCAGTATTCTTGTTTAATTTCTTTGATTTAGACTTATCTTTTCCTGATTCAGGGGCTGGGTTGTTTGTTGAAGTAGTATTGTTTTCCGTTGCCTTGGCCTCCGTTTCTTGGCTCTTTACTGAAGAGTTAGAAATAACAACATTGGGTTTACCATCTTCCTCCATGGTGGCGGCAAGGGTTCCCCGGTTGTTACCCACCTCCGATGAACCGGTTTGAGCATTGGAACCTGCCCCAACAGGAGCGTCTGACTCTTCCTGTGCTCCCACGATTTTAGACTTAGTATTAGCTTTGGTCTGATTTGAGGCTAGTTGCTCCTTGCTAGTGGAACCTTCGGTGCTATTAGATTGGGCAGTATTTTCGGCAGGGGGATTCTCCTGTTTCGGATTCAAATTTTCCTTATCCGATTTATTTTCGGAGTTTACTGAATTCTCAACTACAGGTTTATTTGGATCTATGTTGTTTTTAAAATCCTGATTGGCCATGCTACCTTCTTCAAGGTAATCCGGTGTTCCATTGTTATTATCATCGACCGGACAACCTTTTTTATCTACCCTTACACCTGCAGGGGTATTGTCGCATTTATCCTTAGAATCTACTATACCGTCAAAATCTAAATCTTGCGGTTTTGCATCCTCATCTTCTGCATAGGCCAAATTGTAATTTATACCCGCGGAAATAGCCAATAAATTATCGTAGCCTTTTTTGCCTTGCCTGGCACCAATTCCTTTGCTACTAACATTATCAATCATGTCGCTGAAGGTTAGGTGGTATTCAGCATTTATACGAGCGTTAAGTCCTTTTTTAATTCGAATATCCAGACCAAGGAAAATAGGTAACTCCAAAGAAATTTGGGGATATTTCCCAAACCGGTCCAGGTTGGCTTGTCTTAAATCAGTTTCAAAAAGATGATCTTTTGAATAGGGTTGTGTAGAATCGTAATCGGCATAATACTTTCCCGACTGGTCTTTATAATCACCTTTGCTTCTCCAGGTAACAAAGCCCACGCCAACTCCCACAAAAGGGTAAAGCATGTTTTTGGACTTGGTCTTAATTAGAGGAAAAAAGTTATAATTCAGTCTCAGGGATTGAGAAAAAATGGTGGATTGAAAATTAAGGTCATAGCCTTGAATAGTTTGGCTGCCATACACTTTACCGGTAATAAAATGGATACCTAAACTTAGTGGTTTTGCCACCGGCTCTTCCAAATAAATATGATATGCTAATTTATATTGTAAACCGGGTTTATAATCTTGGGATTTAATATCGGTAAAACCGGTAAAACCACCAATTCCAATTCCGATTCTTGGAAGGCTTAATTTCTTTTGTCCATAGGATTCAACGGGATTAAAATATCCCATCCAACAGGAAAACAGAAAAACAAAAACTGAAAAAGGGGTAAATTTTGAATTCACTATAAATAAAAAGACACAGCTCTTACGCAAAGCTGTGTCTTAAGGTTATAGTGATTTGATCGATTAACGACCTTGTTTATCTAATGCTTCTTGAACAGAGATTCTTACCCCATCTTGGTAGGCAGTAACAAATGGACCAGGAACGCCATTGTTGTCACGAACACTGTTTGAATATGCTTTAGCGGCTTTGTAGTTTTGGAACTCACCGATTACATATTTGTTCCAACCTTCATGCTCTTCCCAGGCAACATTGTCTGTTAAATTAAATTGAGTTTTAAATTCAGCTCCATCAACTTTGCGTTTGGTAGCAGCAACCTGAACACGGTAAACTAAACCATTAACACGAGCAGATGCTTTTGGGGCAGAGGTGGTGGCTTTAGGTTCAGCTTTAGGTTGACTTGCGGCAACTTGAGCAGCAGCTTCGGCTTTTCTTCTATCTTCAGCTTCTTTCTCTTGTTTAGCTTTAGCTTCATCGGCTTTACGTTGAGCGGCAACTTCTGCTTCTTTAGAACCTGAGCCTTCCGAGCTAGAATTCTGACTAGTGCTAGCGCTTACTTCTACATTTCCACCTTGACTGGAAGTTTCTACACTTACATTAGGAGTAACCGGATCGGCAGACTTAATGGTTGTTGTAGCAACAGCACCGGAAGCAGTAACTTTGATGATATCTTTTGGCAGAGCTGCATTTTGGGTTTCATTGTTTTGGATATAAGAAAAAGAACCCTCCAAAATTTGATCTCCGGATACAGAAGCATCCACCTTAACTTTATAGGACACCTTGAAGGTTTTATCTCCTGGCAAAGCCATCCAAAGAAATTTAACTTTTTGCTCTTTAAAGGAAAAGGTTGAACCATTGGGATTATCGGGACTGGCTGTCATACCGGCAGGCAATTCCTGCTGCAATTTGGCAAATCCGGAAACATCGCCTTTAGTAACAGTTAATTCAACGGTAAATTCTTTACCTGCTTCAACAGTGGCAGGAATGTTAGAGGTTACTTTAACGTCTTGAGCAAATGCTGAAATACAAGTGGCAAAAGCAGTAAGAAAAAAAGTAGCTTTTAAGGTTTGCTTCATTCTTTAAGTGATTTTGGGCGGCGAAAGTTATGATTTATTTGATTCTGTGCTTGGTGATTTTTTTAATTCGTATTCCAAGACTTTATTTCAAATTATTTATACGATATTTTCAAATAAAGTTACAACTGTTGTTAGTCGATTAGCTAAAGTCAACTGAGGGTTATAGAATTGGGAATTGAGGCAAAATATTCTTAAGATTTATTGTTCGAAGAAGAAATCTATCAAGCGATTAATATCGGAGGATTTCAACTGACTTTCTCCTTCAAAGAAAGCATCAATAGCGCTGGAAATTTCATCCGAAGAAATATAACCATCACCATTGGTATCAACAAATTTGAAGTCATTTAGCGTATTTCCGCTGTTTGCAGCACCGGAGGCACTAACTTTTTGAGGTTTTTCTGAACTAAAATAAGTACCAACCATTTCATCTTTCATGCTTGGGAAAATCTCTTTTAAACGAGTGTGGTCAGAAGCAACAGAATCTTTGCTCATACCCGGACCTTCTTCCGGAATGGTAACACCTTTAGCATCTACCACTGCACCTTCTTTGGAGGCTTTTTCATCATCCATATAATCCGGAACACCATCTTTATCAGCATCCAATGGACAACCTCTTTCGTCAACCTTTACACCTTCAGGAGTTGCACCACATTCATCGGTGTTGTTTTTAACACCATCCCCATCATCATCTTCCTTGTCATAAGATGCAAAATCCACATCATCAAATTCGGTAGGTTCTTTTTTAACCCCTTTCATACCTATATTATAAGTAAAGGAAGTACCAACATATACATAACTATCATTTCCGCCGGCTTTCACGTTATCAATTAAATCCGACATAGTCATATAATAAGCGGCCTGGAAGTTTCCATAAAACAAATTACTAAACTTATAACGCAAACCTAAACCCATTGGAAAAACCAAGGCATTAGGGGTTGCAACTTTAACCGAAGTTTCATACTTGCGGTCCAACTGAGTTATGTATGAATTCCCTCCCCCTTGAATTACATCCTGAGTTTGAGGACGAGTACGAATGGTTCCATCAGACCAATAGTTGTATGCTTCACCATTTTTATCCAATGAATCTGTTTTTTGAGTAAACATCATGTAACCAACCCCACCATATAAATAAGGAGAGAATTTGGAAGACCGATTGATAAACAAATTGTTATCCAAATAAAGTATCACATTCAACTCCCCTTGCATGACGGTATTTTCGAAATTCAAATTACGGGTATTAGTCCGCTCATTTCTAGCCATTTTACCATACATACCACTTAATTGAACACCAAAAGCACTGTAAAAGCGTTGTTCAATATCCAAACGATAGGTCATTCGGAAGTTAGAAAAGTCCATAACCTTCAACGAAGTACCAATATCGCCGTTAAAAGCGAATTGACCAACTCCCAGGCTAATAGAAGGCCATTTATTTGGTTCGTAAGGGGGACGAACACGTTTAGGTTTGGAGGTAGCGCTATCGCCCTGAGACAAGGCAGATGCTGCTAAACAAAAAACGGCTCCTAAAGTAAGTAGTACAGGTTTTAATTTCATGCGGTTTAACCCTACAATTTTGACCCGCTAAAATAGAACTAATTTCATCTGTTTGTGAATTTTTATAAAATTTCCTTAAAAAGGGTAATTTAGTTTTTGCTTTTCTTTGCAGCATGACTGCAAAAATTATAACAAACAAAGGGGAAATGAAAGTGGAATTCTTTGAAAAGGATGCCCCAAAAACCGTTGCCAACTTTGTAAAACTCTCCAAAATCGGCTTCTATAAAGGTATTAAATTTCACAGGGTTATTCCTAACTTCGTCGTTCAGGCAGGTTGTCCTAATGGAATTGGCAATGGAGGCCCGGGATATACCATTCCATGCGAACTTACCGGCGATAACCAATACCATGACCGCGGAATATTATCCATGGCGCATGCCGGCAAAGATACCGGAGGCTCTCAATTTTTTATTTGCCACAACCGCGAAAACACCAAACACCTTGATCGTAAACATACCGTTTTCGGAAAAGTAGTGGATGGGATAGATGTTGTGGACAAAATTCAAGTAGGGGATATCATCGAAAACATTGAAATCACCGATTAATAAAAACCATTTATATCAACAAAAAAGGCCGGAAATTCCGGCCTTTTTCATTTTAAAGCTATTTGAATTAATTCAATCGGCGGAACAAACCACCAAATTGCATCATTTCCATAATATTGCTGACCTTTAATTTTCCGGTCATTAACGCTTCTTGCGGATTCATTTTACCAGATTCTACGGCTTCGTAAACAGCGTCTTCAACCTCTGTTAAACAATTGGCATTACCATCCAAACCCTCAGAAACCTGACAACTGCCTTTGTCTAGCTTAACGGTAAATTTCCCTCCATTCGGACCACTGATGTCAAAATGAAATATTCCACTGTAATTGGCTGCTTTCTCGGCTTTTAAACGCGACGATAATCCAAGAATAATCCCTTTGGCTGTAGTTGGCTTTGGAGATGCTTCCTGAGCAGGTGATGCACTCGTTGATCCGGACTCTTTCTGTTGGCTGGGTTTAGAATAGTTAACATCATCGATAACCATTTTGGCAATAATCTCCCGCATAATTTCACTGCTTCCTCCTCCAATTGTTCCAATTCTAGAATCCCTGAATGCTCGAGCCACTTTGTATTCTTCCATGTAACCATATCCTCCAAAAAACTGAACACATTGATACATTACTTTATCTGCCAATTCGGTGGATAGCAACTTTGCCATGGAACATTCCTTCACGGCAAATTTTCCATCCCCATGTAAACGGCATACATAATATACAAACTGCTTGCAGGCCTCAATTTCAGTTGCTAATTGAGCAACTCGGTGACGCAAAACCTGAAACTTATCAATTGTTCGTCCAAAAGCCTTCCTTTCTGACATGTATTTCAAACTGTACTCCAAAACATTTTCGCTTGACGAATAACCCATGATAGAACCTGTTAAACGTTCCAACTGCAATCCACCCATCAGGTAATAAAATCCTTGTCCCTCCTCCCCTATTCTATTTTTTACCGGAACTTTTACATCATCAAAATTTAGTTCGGCAGTATCCGATGAATGCCAGCCCAATTTCTTTAACTTACGTTTGGAGATTCCGGGCGTGTCCAAGTCAATGACCAATAAACTAACACCACCTGTTCCGGCCTCCGGATTTGTTTTTACAACTGCAATAAGAAAATCACCATAATAAGCATTGGTTATAAAGGTTTTTGCACCATTTACAACATAGTAATCACCTTCTTGAATGGCCTTTGTTTGTATGTTGGCAGCATCCGAGCCTGCCCCGGGTTCAGTTATTCCAATACAACAAATTTTTTCACCGGTAATGGCAGGTTTAAGGTAATGTTCCTTCAAGTATTCACTTCCATGTTTGTAAATGTATGGTGAAGCCATATATTGCTGAACAGCAGCAGTTATTGTAAATCCCCCGCTAAACACTTTTGAAATCTCTTCCATAAATACTACTGAATAGAAAAAATCGGCATTGGTTCCACCCCATTCTTCTGAGTAGTTTAGACCTAAATACCCCATATCTCCAAACTTTTTCCAAACCTCTTTGGGAATTTGTCCTTTTTCTTCCCATTCATCAATAAATGGTTTTACCTCTTTATCAAGAAATTGCCTAAGGCCTTGGCGAAAGGTTTCGTGGTCTTCTGTAAAGTAATATGAACTCATGATTGTTTCTAATATATCAGGCGAAATTAGAGGATTTTAAATAAGTTTACTGATTCTTTCATTTTTTTGGGTCTATTCGGTTATTTTTGCAGCATGAGCCATTTGATAGCACCTTCCATTCTTTCTGCCGACTTTGCCAATCTGCAACGCGATTGCGAAATGATTAACCAAAGCAGCGCAGATTGGTTTCATGTTGATATAATGGATGGGGTTTTTGTCCCCAACATTTCTTTTGGCTTCCCGGTTATCAAAGCCATTAAAAAACATGCCCGGAAACCCTTGGACGTGCATCTGATGATTGTTGAACCTCAACGGTATTTCAAAGAATTTAAAGAGGCAGGTGCCGATATTCTTACAGTACATCTGGAAGCATGTACACATCTTCATCGGTCAATACAAGAAATAAAAGCACTCGGCATGAAAGCAGGTGTGGCACTTAATCCTCATACCCAGGTTTCTTTGCTGGAAGATGTAATTAAAGACATTGATTTAATTTGTGTTATGAGCGTAAATCCGGGATTTGGCGGACAAAAATTCATAGAAAACACTTATTCCAAAGTTAAAAAACTGCATCAAATGAAAATGGAAACCGGCAGTCAGGCATGGATTGAAATTGATGGTGGAGTAGATTTAACTAATTACCGGGAATTAATCCGTTCCGGAGCACAGGTTTTAGTAGCCGGTAACACTGTATTTGGTTCAACCAATCCCTCCCAAACAATTGAAATTCTGAAATCATAGTAATGCTCAATTTTATTTGTTTATTTTAGCCGCTTTCATTTTCATTAATGTTAAAGCAATTCACTTCTATTGTTGCATTTATTTGCATTTCAGCCTCCCTATTTTCTCAAAATTTTAATGATAATTATGAACCTATTTTAATTAAAGGCGATATTTCAAGCCAAGAATTAAGTTCACCAAATTGGGGAATATTTAAAGAAGCTGCCCGAAAATACGCCATGGATTCCCAAAAAACCTGGCGGCTGGAAAAAGATATCAATCAGGATAGGCTGAAAATGCTAACCGGTGGTGCGGTTTATTTCCATGACGAAATTTCCCAATTTGTACAGAAAATCTTAAACGATCTCTTAATTACCGAACCTGCATTGGAAGGTAAAATTAAAGTGTATGTTACAAGGTATTCTTCAGTCAACGCTATTTCCCTTCCTGAAGGTAGCATTTTTCTGAATATCGGACTTATTGCAACCATGGAAAATGAAAGCCAATTGGCTGCTATTCTATGCCATGAAATTGCTCATATTAAGAAACAACATGTGGTTTCAAATATGCAAAAACTGGAAAAGATTAAACAAGAAGAAGAAAATGTGTATAACCCGGATGGTAATATGTTTCGTAACCTGTCCTTTAGTCGCGATAATGAATTTGAAGCCGATGCAGTTGGTCTTTCCTTGCTCATTGCCAGTAAATACAATGCCGCCGAAATGCCCAAAGCCCTGGAAATGTTAGAACATCTGGATTCTAATGAAGCTCCTTTCGATCTGGTAAAACTTTTCAATACCGACTATTATACCATTGACACTGCTTCCATTTCCCCAAAAAAAATCACCAAATGGCTTAAATCAGAGCGCACCGATAGCGACAACGCCATGATTCTTGGTCTGGTGGAAGATATTTACCTGACTCATCCGGAAATTGAAAAAAGAAGTCTGGCCCTCCGTGAAATATTAAAAAGCACCAACTATCAAGGCAAAGGGAACAATCCTGAATCTACTTTCCAAAAAATTAAGGAATTAGCCCGTTTCGAAATTCTTGCCAATTCCCTTGCCAATGGTAACTATGTAAAAACCTTGTATGAAGGTCTTCGATTACTTAGAATCTATCCCGAAAACAGCTTTGTTAAACTTTGTATTATGAAAAGTTTATACTGGATGAGTCAATTAAAAGACCAGGATTTATTGGAAAATGTGATGGAAAAGTCTTCTCTCATTCCAACTCGAAATTATGCCATGATTAGCTTGCTGGTTGCAAAACCTGATTTAACTCAATTTAAAAAATTAATGTATGGTTATACAAAAGCCCAGGAAGAAAAATTGAAAAACCGGGAGGAGTTCGCACTTCAACTGGCTTTAGCAACCGAAGCCTATCTAGGAAAAGAGGCCGCTAATGTATTCTACCGACAATTCCTGGTCGCCTTTCCTCAATCAAGCTACAAAACCTTAATTGCTGAAAAACTGAAATAATGAAAACACTAAAAATCTTCAGCACCCTTGCTTCTTATTGCTTTCTTGTATTCTTAAGTTCCTGCGGAGGTTACGTAAGCATTAACCGCATGGAAGGCTATGCAGCTCAAAAGGAAAATATCCAAAAAATCATTTACATCGCTCCACAGGCTTTTGTTTTTAATTCCAGAAATTACGAGGAAATTAACAACTTCAAAACCGAAAAACACCAAAAAGGAATTGAAACCATTATGCAAAAAATGGCCAAGGATAAAAGTTCTAAAATCGATTTGGTTCTGCTTCCTAAAAATTTTCAGGGTTTGAAAGAAGATTACCTGAAATACCTTGTTCCTCTAAAAAATGAAATTTTATTACACGTTCAAATGCAGGATAACCCTCTTAATTCTGCCTCCAGAAAACATGATCAACGTATATCCCGACAGGTATTTGTTGTACCAATTAAGGTGAGTCCGCAATGGAGCAAACTCAGCAGCATTTATGGAACCCCTTATTTCGGCTTTGTTGGCTCCTTTTCCAATGAATCGAAAACAGTGGTTGTTAATTATGTTTTGGATGTCAATAAAGGAGAACTAATTTACCAAAGCCTTTCAGCCACGTATGGCTCTGTAGGAACAGTTGCTATCAGTCATTTGATTTATGACAGTATTTATTTAATGAACCATACCAATTAACAAATGAAAAAAGCACTATTTTTCCTTTCTTTCGCCTTGTTTTTCAGTAGTTCAAATGCTCAATATGGTGGATTTATCGGAAAACGATTCATGGTTAAAACCACTATTTTCGATGGGAAATATACTCCTGTTTGAAATGCCGAATTGGAATTTTCTATTTTCCGTAATTTATCCATTAGCTTCGGTTACCAATTCTTTGAATCCGATAAGGTTGGACAACGGATTAAAAAAGATATGAAATTCAACAGCGATCTTGTGGGTTTAGGAAATACGGTTTCAGTTCCTTCTTCTTTCGATGAAAAAGCCTATGTGAAGGCTAGTACCTTCTACTATATCCTAAAATTCTACCCCAATCGAATGCTTCCTGCCCCTCGAGGATTTTACCTTTATTGGCAAAACGGATACGGTAAAGCCAATGTATCCGGAATTGGCGTGAATGACACGGATGGCCCTTATCATTTCGTAGAATATAAAGTTCCTGTTATGACCTATGGATTTGGATTGGGAAGGCAATTCTTTCTGAACCATTTTGTTTCTCTTGATTTGTCTCTAGGTTTTTCAGGAGCACTTATGAAAGAAATAGGAACCGGAAGTCAATTCAATACCAGTTTGGTTGCGCCATACTGGGGATCTAACCTCTTTTCCTTCACCGCCATTAAAAAACTTCCACTAGTCAATGACTACAGCAACAATTATGTGTTGTCATCCAGCGATATAACACGTAAAAACGACTCCTTTGGAATGGATTTCAGAATCAAACTTGGTTTTCTACTTTTTTAATTTAAGCCATGAATAAAAACATTGCTTTCCTTGCTGCAATCGTCCTAATGCTTGGATTGAATTCCTGTACTCCAATCGAAAAACCGGTTGCCTGTATCGAATTTTCCGACTCCGACCTGGTGGGCTTCCCTAATTTCCCTATCAAAATGAGTTCGGCCTGTTCTCAAAATATAGGTGAATTGGAATGGATCATAAAAAACGATACTTTCTATGGCGGTTCCATCAATGTTCAGTCTTACATAAAAAACAATTCCACCCTCTCTGATACCATTAACCTGAACGTTTATGGAATTCGGCAAGATGATAAATCAAGCACCTATTTCATCCTGAATGCTGAAAAGAAAAAAAAGAGAATCCCCGGTTTTATTCTTGAACCAACCTATTACGATGGCAGTACCAGTACCAGTTGTCCATTTTACAAACAAGTTAGGATAATCAAAGCCAGCCCGGGCGACCCTTATGAATATTATATCCAAAATGTACAAAATCCGGCGATTAAAGCAGGAATTGTCATAACAGGCGCAACCACCAATTACAATTACTCCAATGGAACCGATTTTGAAATGTATTTTAACATACCCCAACAAACGATTACAGGATTTTATATAATTGGTTCAGGATACATCAATTTCGTGCTGAATTCCCAATCACAATTGGTTGGTACACGCTACCTAAATATTACAATCGACTCTCAAAGCGAATGTGGCGAATACATCGGAAGTGATTTATAGTACCTTTGCACCCCATTTTCTAAAGCAATGAACAAAGGTCCTATCTCTCAATTTATTCAAAACCATTATTTACACTTTAATGCCGCAGCCTTGGTAGATGCCGCAAAAGGCTACGAAACCCACCTTACCGAAGGCGGTAAAATGATGGTTACTTTGGCGGGTGCCATGAGTACTGCCGAACTTGGTAAATCTCTTGCCGAAATGATCCGTCAAGGTAAAATCGACATTATTTCCTGCACCGGTGCCAACCTGGAAGAAGATATTATGAACCTGGTTGCCCATAGCCATTACAAAAGGGTTCCTAATTACCGCGACCTAAGTCCGCAGGAAGAATGGGATTTGCTCGAAAACCATTACAACCGTGTTACAGATACCTGCATTCCGGAAGAAGAAGCTTTCCGTCGTTTGCAAAAACATATTCATGGAGTATGGAAAAACGCCGATGCCAATGGCGAACGCTTTTTTCCCCACGAATACATGTATAAGATCCTCCTTTCCGGCGAGTTGGAACAATATTACGAAATAGATCCTAAAAATTCCTGGATGCTGGCTGCTGCTGAAAGAAACTTACCAATTGTTGTTCCCGGTTGGGAAGACAGCACCATGGGAAACATCTTTGCTTCCTATGTGATTAAAGGTGAGTTAAAAGCTTCAACCATGAAATCGGGTATTGAATACATGGTTTGGTTGGCCGATTGGTATCGCCAAAACTCCGAAGGAAAAGGCGTTGGATTTTTCCAAATCGGTGGAGGTATTGCCGGCGACTTCCCAATCTGTGTAGTGCCAATGATGTATCAGGATTTGGAATGGCACGATGTTCCTTTTTGGAGTTATTTCTGCCAGATTTCCGATTCTACCACCTCTTATGGATCCTACTCCGGCGCAGTTCCTAATGAAAAAATCACCTGGGGAAAGCTGGATATCCATACCCCTAAATTTATTGTGGAAAGCGACGCTACCATTGTGGCTCCGCTCATCTTTGCCTGGGTTCTGGGCTGGTAAAATCCTTGCAAACAATGGCCGGGAATTCTTTCGGAACCCTATTTAAAGTTACCACCTTTGGGGAAAGCCATGGCGCATATATTGGTGTAACCATCGACGGTTGTCCCGCCGGACTTGAGTTGGATATGGATTATATTCAATCTCAACTCGACCGCCGTAAACCGGGACAATCCGCTTTAAGTTCTCAGCGTAAAGAATCGGATTCCGCTCAATTTATTTCAGGTGTTTTTGAGGGCAAAACTTTGGGAACTCCAATTACCGTTCTTCTTCCCAATGAAGATGCGCGTAGCAAGGATTATCAAAACCTCGAAAACGCCTTTCGACCATCTCATGCCGATTTTACCTACCAAAGCAAGTATGGAATTCGTGATTACCGGGGTGGCGGAAGATCTTCAGCTCGTGAAACTGCTGCCAGGGTTATTGCCGGAACCATTGCCGAACTCCTACTTTCCCGAATAGGAATTGCGATTACGGCCTATGTATCATCCATTTCTACCCTATCCATGGATGAATCCCCGGTGGTATTTTCCAAATCTCAGATTGATGCTTCCCCTGTCCGTTGCCCCATTCCCGGTTTAGCCGAAAAGATGGAAAAACGTATTGCTGAAACCAGGAAAGAGGGTGATTCCGTAGGTGGAATTATTACCTGTATTATCCAACATTGTCCGGTTGGATTAGGCGAACCGGTATTTGACAAGCTCCAGGCCGACCTTGCCAAAGCCATGCTAAGCATCAATGCAGTAAAGGGTTTTGAGTATGGGAGCGGATTTGCAGGAACACAATGGAAAGGGTCGGAACACAACGACCGTTTTGTCGCCTTCGAAAATCAGGTAAAAACTCAAACCAATTTCTCCGGTGGAATTCAGGGCGGCATTTCCAATGGTATGGATATTTATTTTAGAGTAGCATTTAAGCCTACAGCCACTATTTTAAAGCCCCAAACCACGATTGATTCAGGCTTACAACCTATTGATTTACAGGTTCAAGGTCGCCACGATCCTTGTGTAGTTCCCCGCGCAGTGCCCATTGTAGAAAGCATGGCTGCCATAGTTCTTGCCGATCATTTATTGCGTCACAAAAGTTCCCGAATCGACTCCTTGCATTTGTAAATCGGGTTCAAAACCCAAAAGGGCTAACCCAAACAAATTCCTTATCCCTAGCGATTTAAGTAGCCAAATCTAGCGGTCATTTAGCCTATTTAAAACCTCAGCTTACCACTTCGTTGCTATTTTTTAATTATGCGGGCCCCCTTCGCCCAACTACCTATCTGCAAAACGCCATCCACCTGCACAGGCTTCGGGTCACGCTATCGGCTGTAGTCCTCGTCCCCCTAGGCTAACGCCGTAGGTGTCCTGTGGGCTACTTGCCTCTATCGTTGCCCGAGGGTGCAAGCCCAATCGGCAGCAATCTGTATTAGACTAAGTGAGGATCCAATCCGTATTTTTTAGGCTAACTGCTTCCAAAAGTATTCGCAAAAATCGGATTTTATCGTTTCTTACTGGCTTTAGCCTGTGGGTTAAAAGCCAAACACAATTCCAACCAATAGTATAAATCCCCGGCATGGTTATGACCATTTTCTGTAACAAAAACATAACCCTTCATCGCTTTTCTGGTAAAATCCATCGGAATCACATGATCCTTTTCCAGGGCTTGTTCATAAGCCTCTTCCCCTACCCTGCAAAGCAGGAAATCCTGGCCTGTTTCTTTGTCAATATGAGTTCCACAACACATCTTATCATCCACCATAAAGCATACCCCGCTAAACATCCTTTTCTCATAAAAATCAGCCTTTTTCTTTTGAAAGAACTCCCTGATTCGTTGCACGGTATCTTCGTTATAAGCCATTGTACGTGTAAAAGTAACCAAAAATCAATAATGGTACATCCTAAGTACTCA
>JAIBAJ010000067.1 GCA_019695265.1 Bacteroidia bacterium
AGGAGGAGTTTGATCGTTTTTTTGTTGGAAAACAAGGCATTGCACCATTTATGACGATAACCTATCAGGCAAAAGAGTTGGCCAAAGAACTTATTCCGGAGGTTATACATGTAGACGGAACAGCCCGGATACAAACTGTTTCGGAAGGAGATAATGTGCTGTATTATCGTTTGTTGCAAGCCTTAAAGCAGTTGACCGGTTGCGGGGTAGTGCTGAATACCAGTTTTAATCTTTCCAACGAGCCGATTGTTGAAACGCCTAGGGATGCTGTGGGAAGCTTTTTTGCCAGTGGTTTGGATGCCTTGTTCTTAGGTAATTATTTGATTGAAAAATGAGTGTTAGTTTACCAATTCCGTTTTATGACCTGAACAGGGTACATTACCCTCTGAAACAAGACTTTATGCAAGTGGCTTCGGAGGTTTTGGACAACAATGCTTTTGTGTTAAGTTCGTATTTGCATCAGTTTGAAACCGAGTTTGCTTCGTTTTGTTCCACAGCCTATGCAATTGGGGTAGGGAATGGATACGATGCCCTTTTTTTGTCGTTAAAGGCATTGGGAATTGGGCCGGGCGATGAAGTTCTGGTTCCGGCACATACTTTTATAGCCACCTGGATGGCAGTTTCTGCCACCGGTGCCAGACCTGTACCGGTTGATGCAAACAAAGCAAGCTGGAATATCGATTTGAACAGGGTAGAGGAAAAGTGGAGTTCCAAAACCAAACTACTAGTGCCGGTTCATATGTATGGCCTGATGTGCGATATGGAAGGATTGGAAAGCTTGGCCAGACAAAAAGGGATAGGGGTGATGGAAGATTATTCACAGGCTCAGGGTGCGCGGTGCAGGGGGAAAATGGCCGGATCGTGGGGTCAGGTGAATGCTGCAAGTTTGTATCCCGGAAAAAACCTTGGTGCCTTAGGTGATGCAGGTATTGTTACTACTCAAAGCCCTGAAATAGCTAAGGCTATTTATCGGTTGCGAAATTATGGTTCGGAACAAAAATACCACCATGAAGAATGGGGCGTTAATTCGAGGATGGATGGTTTGCAAGCCGGCATATTATCGGTGAAATTAAAACACCTGGTTGAATGGAATACCGAGCGCAAAATACTGGCAGCGCAATATCAACAAGGTTTGGAAGGAATTCAGGAAGTGCAATTTCAACAGGTTGATGATTGGCAAGAAAGTGTTTACCATCAAATGGTTATTTTGGTGCCGGATCGAGACCATTTACAACACTTTTTGGTAGAGAAAGGAATACAAACTGGAATTCATTATCCCATTCCAATCCATTTACAACCGGCCTATTCGGGTTTGGGGTGGAAAGCAGGAGATTTTCCCGTGTCAGAGTATATTGCCCGACATTGTTTAAGTTTGCCTATGTATCCCGGTTTAAGCAAGGAGGAAGTTGCTTACGTTTGTGAAAGCATAATAAGCTATTTTAAAAAGTAAAAAATGTACAAGGTTGGCCTGATCGGATTTGGTTATTGGGGTCCTAATTTGGCCAGGAATATTAACAATCATCCTAAGTTTGAATTGGCTGTAATAGCCGAGCAACAGGAATCGAGGCAACGTATAGCAGAGAATATGTTTGCTCGAACCCGTTTGGTAAACGATGGTTTGGAGGTATGCCGGAATCCGGAATTGGAAGTAGTGATAATAGCTACTCCGGCGGAATTTCATTTTAAGTTTGCCAAAGAAGCCTTGGATCGAGGAAAACATGTCATGGTAGAAAAGCCGGCCGGGAAATCGCTGCGTGAGTTACAGGAATTGCATGAATTGGCCAGAAGGAAGAACAAAGTATTGTTGGTTGATTATACCTTTTTATACCACGGGGCAGTTCAGAAAATTAATCAGATTGTGAATGAGCCGAGTTTTGGAAGGTTTAACTATATGGATGCTACCCGAATAAATTTGGGCATCTTTCAACAAGATGTGAATGTAATCTGGGATTTGGCTTCGCATGATATTGCAATTGTGAATTACCTCACCAAAAAATTACCTTCTTCGGTAAAGGCAGATGGAATTTCTCATACCAATAATGGAATTGAAAACATAGCCTATCTTACACTAAAGTATGAAGACACCAAGTTTATGGTGCATTTGAGCTGTTCATGGACATCTCCGGTAAAGATTCGGCAACTACTGATTGGGGGAGATAATAAAATGCTGATATACAATGATATTGAGCCAACAGATAAAATCAAGGTATACGATACAAACCTCAATTTTAGTCAGCAAAACAGGTCAGATATTTTAATAGATTATAGGATCGGGGATATTTCCATTCCTAAGTTCAATACCGAAGAGGCCTTATCAGGTTTGGTAGAAGATTTATATCAAAGTATTGTAAACAATAAGCAAGCGTTAAGTTCATCAGCTTTTGCATTGCAGGTCTCAGCTATTTTGGAAGCTGCACAAAAATCGATTCAAATGCAAGGAACAGAAGTAGATATTGATTATTTGTAGGAAAAACTAGTCTTTCTTCCGCGGATTTCGATGTAAACAACAATCCGCAGAAATCGCGGTATAATCAAACCGCGGATTTCGCGGTAAACAACAATCCACAGAGATCACGGTAAAATCAACCGCGGATTTCGATGTAAACTACAATCCACAGAAATCGCGGTAAAATCAAACCGCGGATTTCGCGGTAAAATACAATCCGCAGAGGTCGCTGTAAAATTAAACCGCGGATTTCGCGGTAAAATTAAACCGCGGATTTCGCGGTAAAATAAAATCCGCAGAGATCGCGGTAAAATCAAACCGCGGATTTCGCGGTAAAATAAAATCCGCAGAGGTCGCTGTAAAATTAAACCGCGGATTTCGCGGTAAAATACAATCCACAGAAATCGCGGTAAAATCAAACCGCGGATTTCGCGGTAAACTACAATCCACAGAGATCGCGGTAAAATCAACCGCGGATTTCGCGGTAAACTACAATCCGCAGAGATCGCGGTAAAATCAAACCGCGGATTTCGCGGTAAACTACAATCCGCAGAGATCGCGGTAAAATCAAACCGCGGATTTCGCGGTAAAATACAATCCGCAGAGATCGCGGTAAAATCAAACCGCGGATTTCGCGGTAAAATACAATCCGCAGAGATCGCGGTAAAATCAAACCGCGGATTTCGCGGTAAACTACAATCCACAGAGATCGCGGTAAAATCAAACCGCGGATTTCGCGGTAAACTACAATCCGCAGAGATCGCGGTAAAATCAAACCGCGGATTTCGCGGAAAAATACAATCCACAGAGATCGCGGTAAAATCAAACCGCGGATTTCGCGGTAAACTACAATCCACAGAGATCGCGGTAAAATCAAACCGCGGATTTCGCGGTAAACTACAATCCGCAGAGATTGCGGTAAAATCAAACCGCGGATTTCGCGGTAAACTACAATCCGCAGAGATCGCGGTAAAATACAATCCGCAGAGATCGCGGTAAAATCAATCCGCGGATTTCGCGGTAAAATACAATCCGCAGAGATCGCGGTAAAATCAATCCGCGGATTTCGCGGTAAAATACAATCCGCAGAGATCGCGGTAAAATCAATCCGCGGATTTCGCGGTAAAATCAATCCGCAGAGATCGCGGTAAAATACAATCCACAGAAATCGCGGTAAAATCAAACCGCGGATTTCGCGGTAAACTACAATCCACAGAGATCGCGGTAAAATCAACCGCGGATTTCGCGGTAAAATACAATCCGCAGAGATCGCGGTAAAATCAAACCGCGGATTTCACGGTAAAATACAATCCGCAGAGATCGCGGTAAAATCAAACCGCGGATTTCGCGGTAAAATACAATCCGCAGAAATCGCGGTAAAATTAAACCGCGGATTTCACGGTAAAATACAATCCGCAGAGATCGCGGTAAAATCAAACCGCGGATTTCGCGGTAAAATACAATCCGCAGAAATCGCGGTAAAATTAAACCGCGGATTTCGCGGTAAAATACAAACCGCGGATTTCGCGGTAAACTACAATCCGCAGAGCAGAAATTGTGGTGTCACGAATTTCTCATTTGCCTGTTTGTTTGATTTTTGTTATTAGTTTAATATACAGGAATACGGGTCAGTAAATTATAAAATTCAAAAAGCAATTGGTAAGTTCTTTGGCATTTGCATTGCAGGTTTCTGCAAATTTGGAAGCAATCCAAAAGTCTAATCAATTGCTAGTACTGAAATTGCCTAATGTTTATTGGCAGAATTATGTTGGATGATAAGTTTATTTTCATTCAAGCCATTCCAAATCCCATCTGCCATGAGTTGATAGCCTTTTGTAGTATGGTGCCAATCGATTTCCCACCAATAATCCTTCAAAAATTTTTGTTTATCTTGAATGATTTTTTTTCGATACTGAGTTCGAAGATCAATGATTTGAAGGCTTTTATTTTTTTGTAATTCAAGGATTAGCTTTTTAAAAAATTCAGGATAATCTTCAACTACCTCCATTTTGCCGGGTAATAATACGAGAACGAATGTTGCATGATGTGATTCACATTCTCGTTGATATGCCGGAATAAGTTGAATGGTTTTTTCAATGGCTTCTTGAAGGCTAAGTTTAGAAAGGAGAAGATTTAAGTCGGTGAATGGGAGATAGAATATTCGAAATACATAACTAAGTGCATACAAGTGTTCTAGGAATTTGTTGTTTGGTCGAAGTTGCAGGCGGTGATTGGGTTGGAATCGTTCCATTCCTCCACGGAGAATGATGTCGTTTTCTATATCATGCGTTGATAAGGTTTGAATAACAATATTAAAATCCAAGGAAGCAAGGATGTCTTGATAATTCTTGAAACCGAAAAAGGGATCGCTTCCACATTTTCCGGCGTTAACATAGGTAACAGGAGTAGAGTCGGGTAAATAAGAATGGTCTCTCCTAAGGTTGGATACATAAGAGTAATCAAAATCGGTTCCGTCGCCTTCGGTAAAGGAATCACCGAGACTGAGAATCCTGATTTCCTGTTTGCTTTTTCTTGGTGTTGGTTCTTGGTCGGAATAGCCCAAACTATTGCTTTTCCGTTCGAAGATAAACTCTTCGGTTTTCATTTTTTTATAAGAAAAGGGCAAGTCAATGTTATAATAAGCCGATTTTCCGGTTTGGGAAGCCTGATGAGCGATGTAGAGGTTGAATTTTTTTTCTTCCGGAGTTTTCATGGTTCCGGAAATGGTGAGGTAGGTTTCCCAAACAAACAAGGAGAATAGGACAAGTATTGAAATGACAGAAGTGGAGTTTGGTTTTACTTTTTGAAGGCTAAAAATGCTGATGATTGCCAACATCGGCAATAAAAACAACATCACATGCGTATGCCATTTGATGAAAAGCAAACCTACTTTCAGGTCCCAATAAATTTCCCAACCCAAATAGAGGCTCAATAGGATGAGCATTCCAATTTGGAGGTTAGAACGAAGTTTTTGTAATAATGCTACCAAAGTTTTTCGAAATCAAATTCCTTTTCATTCACTTCTTCCCAATTGTTATTTTGGGAAGGGAACGTGTTGGATTTCATTTTTTTTAATAGAGCTATCGGGACCAAAACAAAAATAAAAATTGTTCCAAATAAAAGTTTGGATTGCCATTTCCCTAAAAATTTTGCCAGGCTCATCCACTTGGTAAATAAGGTAATTGCCCAGTTTTCGAATAAGATAGGAAAAATTAGAGCAAATATGGAAAATAGTAAGAATGTTTGATTTTTCCAACTGATGAAACCAATAATGCCAATAATGCCCAATATAGAATACAGTGTGAAGAATGAATTTTTTTTCATTTCAAAAGAGGGGGTAAACAAACGGAGCGATTGGACTTGATTCAGCAAAAATTAATAATAATCCTATCAAGATTATGCTTATTATGATAGGGATTAGCCACCATTTTTTTCTTTCTTTTAAGAAATCCAATAAATCTTTTAAAAATTCCATTCTTTTATTTTTCAATCATAAAATTACCAATTATTAGAACATCCATTTCGGTACCCAAAAAACAGTCAATAGCATTTTGAGGGTTACAAACGATAGGCTCATCTTTAATGTTAAAGCTTGTGTTGACTAGTACTCCAAAACCTGTTTCTTTTTTAAATTGAGAAAGCAAGGCGAACAATTCAGGATTACTTTGATGGGTGACGGTTTGAATTCGTGAGGTATAGTCTACGTGTGTTACAGAGGGAAAGGGTGATCTTTTCTGATTAAGACTTTCGAATAAATTCTCACCCCAATTGAAATTGATTTGAAATTCATCTTTCAACGGGTGTGCCATTAGCATATAAGGTGAAAGGGAATTTAATCCAAAATACTTCCTGTAATCTTCTTCGAGTAGGATAGGAGCGAAAGGTCTAAAGCTTTCTCTTTTTTTAATTTTCAAATTAATTTTTGATTGAGTATCTGGAAGAAGCGGATTACCCAAAATACTTCGATTTCCCAGTGCCCGGGGGCCAAATTCCATTCTACCCTGAAACCAACCTATCACCTTTCCATTTACTAAATGATTCGTAGTAAGTTTTATTTTTTCATCATCGCTAAGTTTACTATATTTAAGATGGGAATTGTTTATGGCCCGAAGTATTTGTTTTTCATTATAGCTTGGGCCAAGTAAGCTGTTCTTAAGCGAGTCGGGGTTAGATAGTTTTCTGGTTTGATTAAAATACATATAATAAGCGGCTAAGGCCGCTCCTACTGCCCCTCCGGCATCTCCGGAAGCCGGTTGTATAAATATGGATTGGAATAGGTTTTCTTTTTCCAATTTTCCATTGGCAACACAGTTTAAAGCAACACCTCCTGCTAAGCAAAGATTTTCTTGTTTGGTTAGTTCTTTGGTAAATAGGGCCATTTTTAGTACAACTTCCTCAGTTATTCTCTGAATTGCACCTGCTAAGGCAATATGACTTTCTGTAAATAGTTGACCTTTTTCTAACCTCGGAATTTGCAAGAGACTTTCCAATTGATCATCCTTAGTTAATCGCTCAGATTGCAAGGGTTTGAAGTAGTGGAGATTTAGCTCGATTGAACCATTGTCCGAAATGAAGATCACTTCCTTCTTAAGCAAATTTATAAGTGAGTCAACCTTGGACCCTAACTTCTTTGAATAGGGTGCAAGGCCCATCAGTTTATATTCGCCATTATTTACCTCAAATCCGAGATAGGCTGTAAATGCAGAATAAAACAGACCTATGGAATTTGGATAGTTTAATTCCCTAATAATCTTGATATTATTTGAATTACCGGTAGAAATGGTAGCAGTTGAATATTCTCCGACTCCATCAATTGTTAAAATGGCTGATTCTGAAAATCCGGAGGTGAAAAAGGAAGAGGCTGCATGGGAAAGGTGGTGCTTTGAAAAAAGTAATTTAGTTTTATTCCAATCTATTTTCTCGTCCAATAATTCTAATTCCTTTTTTATTTCATTTTTTATAAAGAGCTTTTGCTTTACCCAAATAGGCATGGACTTAATAAATTGTTTTATTCCAAAGGGTGCAGATTCGACAAAATCTGAAAGTATTCTTTCAAATTTTAGGAATGGCTTTTCATAATAAACAACAGCATCTAATTCATGTAATTGCAAAGCACCTTCATCCATGCAATATTTGATGGAGTTAACAGGAAAAGAAGGATCGTTTTTTTTTCTTGTAAATCGTTCTTCCTGTGCAGCCGAAATAATTTCTCCATCTTCTATTAAGGCGGAAGCTGCATCATGGTAGTAAGCCGAAATTCCAAGTATTTTCATCACCGGTAAAAATAAAGAATAATCTTTCTACCTTTATCCAAATTTGGAATAATAGAATAGGTTGGGGTTTTATATGAATTGTTTTTGCACCATAAGCACAAAATCCCATGCGTATAAAGTAAATGCGCTTAGGGATTGCTTAGCGAACTTTGGCTTTCGGTTGCTTAATTTAGTTATTGATGAAACCAATTCGACGTTGACCAACCAACAAGATTATTCAATTCATCAGTTAACAGATGAATTAACCGGACAACTTGTTCGAAAATATACTTCCTCCCCCGATCGATTGCGGTGGTCACTCAAACCCGTATTTCTAAAATTTTTGCTTAATAAAGGGTACGAAAAGGTTGTTTACCTGGACAATGATCTTTATTTTTTTCAATCACCTCAGCCTTTGTTGGATTGGTTAGATCAGTCCTGTTTTTTGTTGACTCCACATTACTATGAAAGCAATCCGGAAGTTTCGCCCAATTGGTTCGAAGCAAATTTTAGGTTAGGACTTTTCAATGCCGGACTTCTTGGTGCTACTTCCGCTGGTATCCCTATTTTAGATTGGTGGGGTAAGGCTTGTTTATATGCTATCCGGAAGTCGATGTGGCGTGGCTTATTTGATGACCAAAAATACCTGGATCTGGTGCCGGTTTTGTTTGATAAGGTTTATATTATTAAAGATACTGGGTATAATTTGGGAGCTTGGAATGTTAAAAACCGAATTCAAACCATAGGAAATCCCGGGGTTGACAAGGTGGTGTTTGTTCATTTTAACGATCTTACCATTCGGGAGTTTTCCCGCACCGACCATGTTTTTCATTCCTTGTGGCTAAAATACCATCAGGCTTTGATCCAACATAACCCGGGTTTTGTTTACCGATACCGTTGGTTTAGCTCCTATGCCATTTTTGCTTTCCTGTATTATTGCAAATGGAAATTCATTCGATTATTTGAATAGCAGCACTTACTTTTGACCATTCTAAATTGTGTAAGTAAAATTCATGGCAATCCAAAAAAACAAGTCCGGAAATGCAGGAGTAAATTGGGAAAATCCAAAAATACTGCTTTGGATTTTAGCTTTACTTACCTTTTTACTTTATGCAAATACCCTTTCGAATGGGTATAACCTGGATGATGAGTTGGTTACAAATAACCATGCCCTAACCTCCAAAGGTATTTCTGCCATTCCGGAAATTATCCGTTCACCATATTACCAGGATGCGATGGGATATCAATATGGTTACCGTCCGGTTGTGCATATTTCTTTTGCCATTGAACACAGCATTTTTGGTCAGAATCCAGGTATAAGTCATTTTATAAATGCTGTTTTGATGGTGTTGGTTGTTTGTTTGTTGTTTCGTTTTTTATTGCAATTGGCAGGTGATTCTTATTTGATTTTTGCATTTTTAGCTTCCATCCTCTTTGCTTTTCATCCAATTCATACCGAAGCTGTAGCCAGTATTAAAAATCGGGATGAACTTCTTTCTTTATTGTTTGCCATCCTATCAGGTCAAGCCTTATTGGGTTATTTGGACAAGAAAAACTGGATTTATTTGATAGCTGTGTTTTTACTTTTTGCCTTAGCCCTGTTGTCTAAGAAAAGTGTTTATCCGCTAACCATAGCCTTATTGGCCGGGATCGTTTGGTTTCGAGCCATTTCTGCTAAGGATTTGGTATGGATGATGCTGGTTTTTGTATTGCCTACTCCTTTTATTTTAGGGGAATGGCAACTGCAAAGATTCATTCCTTTATTGGTCACTCCGGTGGTTGTTAATTTCTTGGTTTATTTTGTTAAACCCTATTTTGAATCCGGAGAAAGAAAGGTGGATTGGAGAATTTTGGTGCAGAATCCGTATTTTTATTTGGTTTCAGCTTTTGTATTTATTGAGTTAGGGTTTTTTACCTCCAATTTCTTGCTTGCTTTGGTGGGTTTAGCTATTCCCATGTTCTTCTTTCAATGGAAGATGTTTAATGCTTATGCCGGTTTAGGTTTTGCCTTTCTTTTTTATTTGAGTGGGGCTTTGTTTGATTACCAGGAATTGTTGGATATTGGTTTAATTGTTGGCTTTTTTTACTTTGCAGGAAATTTGAAAGAGTCGGAAAGTCCAAACCTCCGTCAGAATCTTCTGTTTTTGGCTTTACTTAGTTCAATATTCTTAATCCTTTCTTATGTATTTGTAACCCCGGATCAAAACTTCAATAATTTCTATAAAGTATTGATGTTTTCTGTATTGTGGTTCTTCTCGAGAAGGAAGTACTCCCTGGTGTTTTATATTCCGGTAGTTGTAATTTCCTTGTATTATGTCATTACAGATTGGTCGCATTCCAATGATTTTTATTCTTTAACAGTTGACTTGTTCTTTGTGTTTATGTTGGTTGATTCTTTAAAAAAGGATTTGAGAATTACCTGGAGATTAGCTTCTATTTCCTTAAGCATATTGGTTTTTTATTTTTTGGGCATTACACAATGGAATTTTTTGCAAGAACAGAAGAAGCAACAGGTGGAGCTTAGTCAAGTCCTTAATAAACAGCCTATTCGGGTAAAGAAAGCCAACCAGGAGGGCCGGAATTTGGAGTATATGGAAAATACCTTGGTTGCTCCACATTCACCTACTGAAGGAGTAGCTACTGGAATTTTACTTTTAGGAGAGTATGCGAAATTGATGGTTTTTCCTAAAGACTTATCTTTCTATTATGGGTTTGCCAAGGAAGAAACCACCGGATTGGATAATCCTTGGGTTTGGATTTCTGCCCTGGTTCACTTAGGAATTCTTATTCTATTGGTATTTTTTCTGGATAAACAACCCTTGGTTTCTTTTGGTTTGGGATGGTATTTGGTTTCAGTATTGTTGTTTAGTAATTGGTTTGAATACATTGCCGGTATGATGGGTGAGCGTTTGGCTTTTACCGCAAGTGCCGGGTTTTGTATGGCCTTGGCAGGTGTTATTCTATGGATAAAGCCATCTTTTTCCATTAGAAAACCTGCCGGCATGGAATGGGGTGTTTTAGCAGTTTTGTTGGTGTTTGCCGTAAAAGTTTATAGTAGAAATGCACAATGGAAAAACGAATTGGTATTGATGCAAAATGACATTGAGCACCTGCAAGAATCAGCCCAGGCCAATAATTTGCTGGCTACCAATTTAATGAAGTATTCCTTTTTGCCCAAATATGCCTCTCAGTCCTTGGCTATGAGAAACGAAGCAGTTCAGCATTTCGAAAAAGCCATTCAAATTTATCCACTTTTTTTTAATGCCTGGTTTGATTTAGGAAGAGCGTATCTGGAGGTACAACAACCCGATAAAGCCTATACCTGTTTTGAAAGGGTAATCGAAATGGATTCTACTTATACCGATGCCCATATGAATATGGTGTCTATTCTTCTGAACAAAGGGAAATTAGATGAAGCCGAAGCTTTGCTGTTAAAGGTTAAACAACGCAATCCAAATTACAAGGAGTTGTATTTGAATTTAGGTTTCATTCAATACAAGAGAGGAAATAAACAAGAGGCTATTAAAATTTACGATGAAGCTATTCAGTTTAACCCGGCTTGGGTGGAACCTTATCAGAACAATGTAGTCATTTACCTGGAACTACAAGATACACTTAAGGCAAAATCCTACCACGATCGAATTCCAAAATAGGTAGTGATTGCTAAGTGTTTAAAACTTCTTGTAATCAAGGGGCAATCATCTACCTTTGCAAAATCGTATGCGTACCAAAACTCTTAAGAAAAATAAAATAAACGTTATAACCTTAGGTTGTAGTAAAAATGTGTTTGATAGTGAAGTCCTGCTTGGTCAATTAAAAGCCAATGGTCTGGAAGCTGCACATGAAAGCAAAAAGGATGATTCCAATATCATTGTTATCAACACCTGTGGCTTTATCGATAATGCTAAACAAGAAAGTATCGATACCATTTTGCGGTACGCAGATGCCAAAGAACAAGGCTTAATTGATAAATTATACGTAACCGGTTGTTTGTCCGAACGCTACAAGCCCGACTTGGAAAAGGAGATTCCGGAAGTAGATACCTATTTTGGAACTAGGGATTTGCCTAAATTGTTAAAGGCTTTAGGTGCTGATTATCGGCATGAGTTGGTAGGTGAACGATTGTTAACTACTCCCCAACACTATGCATATTTTAAAATTTCGGAAGGTTGTGACCGACCTTGTTCCTTTTGTGCAATTCCCTTAATGCGTGGAAAACACGAAAGTACTCCTATAGAGGTGTTGGTGGAGAATGCAAGAAAGCTAGCGGCAAAAGGAACCAAGGAATTAATTGTAATTGCTCAAGATTCAACCTATTATGGATTGGATTTATATGGAAAAAGGAATTTAGATGAATTGTTAAGCCGACTTTCGGAAGTGGATGGTATTGAATGGATTCGACTTCACTATGCTTTTCCTTCCGGCTTTCCAATGGAAGTGTTGGATGTAATGAGAGATAATCCTAAAATTTGTAAGTATTTGGATATGCCTTTGCAGCATATATCCGATTCCATGCTTAAAAGTATGAGAAGAGGTACAACCAAGGAGAAAACAATTCGGCTGGTGGATACTATACGGGAAAAGGTTCCGGGAATCGCTATTCGAACAACCCTAATTACCGGCTACCCGGGCGAAACCCAAGATGACCACCAACAAATGTTGGATTGGGTGGCTGAGACCCGATTTGATAGGTTAGGTGCTTTTACCTATTCACACGAAGAGAATACCCATGCCTATTCCTTGGTAGATGATGTTCCCGACGAGGTAAAAAAAGAAAGGGCTGAGGCTGTTATGCAAATCCAGCAAGGAATATCCGAAGAATTAAATGCCCAAAAAGTAGGTAAAGAATTTAAGGTAATTATAGATCGAAAAGAAGGAAATCATTTTATCGGTAGAACAGAGGCCGATTCTCCAGAAGTGGATAATGAAGTGTTAATTCCTGCCAAAGGCAATTACCTTCGAATTGGTGATTTTGCTCGGGTTAAAATAACTTCCTCCGAAATGTTCGATTTGCACGGCGAAGTTTTGCCGGACTAAGATTTTGCCTGAGTAATAAATGCTTCCTTAAGGTAGGAAGGTTCGAAATAGGCCAGATTTTCAAAATCCCTGGAAATGAATTTTTGGTATGAAAGCATGGCCATTCCACTAGATGAACTTAAAAAATCCGGATAAAACTCGGAATAACCCTGGGAAATAATTTCAGAGGTCTTTTTAGCACCATTTCCTATGAAGTAAATCGGACGGTTGTTCCGGATCTCCGATAAAAATTCATTCGTAATTTCCATGGCCGAAGAAGTTAAGATGGTTTCTCCTTCTAAACTATATACTGCCGTAAATACCTCCAGTCTGCGAGCATCAATCATCGGGCAGAGTAATCCTTCTTCATCCAATTTATTTCCATGTTCAGTAATAAATTTTTCTGCCAAAATCATCAGACTATCTATGCCTATAAGCGGGATGTTGTTTGGATAGCATAAGCCTTTTGCTAAGGCCGTTCCTATTCGAAGTCCGGTATAAGATCCGGGACCTGCACTTACCGCCACAGCCTGTAATTCATCAACTGCAAGGTTGCCTTCTTTTAAAACTTCCTGAATAAAAATACCAAGCTTTTCTGCATGGGCCATTCCATGCGTTTGTTCACGAATGGAAATGATTTTTCCATTAACAGTTAGGCAAACAGAACAAACTTCAGAGGAAGTCTCGAGGTTTAATATGCGAATAGGAGCAGACAAGCTATTGCACTAGCCTAGTACTCGTCTTCGTTGAAGAAGAAATCTTCTTTAGTAGGATAATCCGGCCAAATATCCTCAATGCTATCGTAAATTTCGCCTTCATCTTCAATCTCTTGAAGGTTTTCAATTACTTCCATCGGTGCACCCGAACGCATGGCGTAATCAATCAATTCGTCCTTTGTTGCTGGCCAAGGGGCATCTTCCAAATAGGAGGCTAGTTCGAGTGTCCAATACATAATTAATCAGTAGTTTTGGGTGTTAAACCATCAATTTCTGATGAAAAAAAACAATTTTAATTTCTATCAAAAATTTAGGCGGCAAAAGTAAAAATATTCAAACACTAGCGTCATTTAATTGTAAAAATTAATTTGCTGGTTTCCAGGCTGTTTCGATAATATTCAATTCCTTGCCTACAAAACGGGCTAAAACAAAAAGATAGTCGGATAATCTGTTAAGATAATGTAGAATAATGGTTTCTACTTTTTCCTGATGATCCAATCTTACAATTGCCCTCTCCGCTCTTCGGCAAATACACCGTGCAATGTGACAATGCGAAACAATTGGATGTCCTCCGGGTAGTATAAAATTCTTTAATGGGGGCAATTTTTCATCCATTCGATCCATAGCCTGCTCCAATAGCTTTACATCTTCTTCCTTTATTTCCGGAAGAACCATCCTTGATTTTGAAGGGTCTGCAGCTAAATGTGATCCAATACTGAACAGCCTATCCTGAACTATACTTAATACCTGTTGCTCTGAGGAAAGTGGAATGCTGTCTTTTACTAAACCCAAATAACTGTTTAATTCGTCAATGGTTCCATACGCCTCAATCCGATCGTGATCCTTGGATACCCTAGTTCCTCCAATGAGTGACGTCTCTCCCTGATCTCCTGTTTTGGTATAAATTTTCATTCAACAAAGATAAAAATGGAAGTATTCTATTTCATCCAACCAAATTGTTAATCATTTGTTGTGTAGGTGCTCAATTATTCCAATGAAAATCCCATTTTTGGGCATGAAATCAATTTTGGTTACCGGCTCCAACGGATTGTTAGGACAAAAACTAGTCTATAAGCTTCGCAATAGGGAGGATATCAAACTTATTGCTACTGCCAGAGGTGAAAATAGGTTGGTTGAAAAATCAGGTTACGAATATGTTACCATGGACACAACCCAAGCGGATGAAGTGATTCGGATAGTAGCTCATTTTCAACCGGATAGTATTATTCACACTGCCGCCCAAACCAATGTGGATGCCTGTGAATCCGATCAGGAAGGTGCATGGCTGGCCAATGTGGTCGCCGTAGAGAACCTGGTGAATGCTATCCAATTAAAAAGCCCCCAAACCCAGCTTATTCACCTTAGCACAGATTTTATTTTTGATGGAGAAAATGGCCCCTATAAAGAAGAAGATGCTCCTAATCCAATCAGTTATTATGGTATGACTAAATACGAAGCCGAAAAACGCCTCTATGCGAGTACCATTCACTGGGCCATCTTACGTACCATTATCGTATATGGAATTACGGATAATATGAGCCGCTCTAACATTGTGCTTTGGGCTAAAGGCGCCCTCGAAAAGGGTCAACCTTTGAACGTGGTTAATGATCAGTTTCGCTCTCCAACTTTGGCGGAAGATTTAGCCGATGCCTGTATCAGCGCTGCTTTGAAAGGTGCTCAGGGAATCTACAATGTTTCCGGAAAAGATTTCATGAGCATTATTGAACTGGTTTACAGGGTGGCCGATTTTTATGGTTTGGATAAATCCCTCGTTAAGCCTGTTTCATCCTCTACTCTTAATCAACCTGCAAAACGTCCTCCACGTACCGGTTTTATTTTAGATAAAGCCTATCGTGATTTAGATTACCGTCCGCATAGCTTTGAAGAAGGTATACAATTGGTTGATTCTCAGGTTAAACAGTTCTCAAAGTAATACCAATATTAATTTATAAATAGTCCAGAGGCAGTTTATAAATTTAGATTGGTAAGTACCGAGTATACAGTATGTTAGGCCTGTTTTTCAATAGGAATTAATACCTAAAATTGGACTAAACATAATGTCCATTCGGTATAAAAAAGGCGTGTTGAAAAAGTCAGGGTTGATAAACTCCTCTTATATTTTTTGTATGCGGGCCCCCTCCGCCCAACTAAGTATGTGCTAAATCCAAAACCTTGTGCACGGGCGTCGGGTCACGCTATCGGCTGTAGTCCTCGCAGCACTTGGCTAGCGCCGCGTGCTGCTGTGGGCTACTTGCCTCTATCGTTGCCCGATGCGCATTCTATAACTTGATTTTCAACCCCTATTTGCCTCGGTATCTATATCCTTTCCTGCAAGGGAGAACCTTTTCAATTCCCTGCATTTCTGCCCTGGAATTTGTAGTATTGGGCAAGGTAGTAGTTCTGAATAAACAAGGAGGATTGCAGCAGATGCCATGTACTCATGGTGTCTTCATAAAATGCATGGCATCCGGCTATGGTAAATAACTACCAAATCATGGATAAAATTTCGAGTTTTTTCAGCAAACACTAAATTATTGAGGATGATAAATCCTTTTAGCTGTCTGGATTACACGAGCTTTATCAAAATACATGGGACGGGTCTGATGTTTAACAGCCATCTCCATTTGGTCGGTATAATGCGGACTATCCGGATGTGCCGATGCTCCGTATGAATTGATGGTGTTTAGCTCGGTTCCTTCCTTTCCAAATTTAACCAGTTGAATATATCCATCTCCTTGATTTACCCTGTAAATTCCTTTCTTTTTGTCATACAATTTCGTATCCGCCGCCCGTAGCACTTCCGACATCCCATTCATGGCCTTACTAACATTGCCCCGAATATGTCTTTGTATATCTCCCAATTTGATATCTAAACTTCCATGGGTTTTTAAAAGAAATTTTTGGGCATCTCGCATCGCTTGTACCGCATCTTTTTCTCCAATTATTTCCTTCCTGATCAATAAAAACCCAAACGGGATATCATAACGTTCGCATAGTTTTTTGTGCATCATCATGGCCAGTCCTGCGCCATTACTGCTGCTGTCTGCTCTGAAATCCCACTGCTTGAGTCGGGTTACATAGTCCGTTAAATCGGGATACTTGCTTAGGTCCAGATGGTAGAAATGGGTGAACTTTTCCTGATATAATCCGCTTTTGGTATAGGATATATCGTATTTTATGTTCAGGAAATCTTTCCATGTAAACTTTCCTTCATGGTTATTCATTAATTCGGCTAAACGTTGACCTCGATTGTTCTCAAATAATTGTAATCCCGGAAACCACATTTCCAGATTACATTCTTCACTGGTACAATGCAATGGGGTATTGTTGGCATTGTATACAAATCCACAATCCGGATTAAAATTCGATGGAATGGCACTGTATGGAAGTAATTTGGTCCATTTGTACTTGGAACTTGCTGCTTTAATAGGTTGATGCCAGTCTAAACTAGGATCCCGATCGGGATAATGGCCCCCGCTTTGATACAAAATATTGCCATCCTTGTCGCCATAAACAATGTTGTACGACGGAATACCTTGCATTTTAATGGCCTTTTCAAATTCAACCCAGTTTTGAGCCTTGTTCATTTTAAACCATTGTTCAGCGGCCCTTATTTCAGAATATGCCGGGAAACGTATGGCGTATTTTCCATGCTTTGCCTCGAAAACCGGACCAAACTCTGTGAATAAGGCTTTCTTGCTTATGCCAAGTTTTATTCCGGCAATTTTTACCTTGAGCTTGATTTTGCTTTTTCCAAAATCTTTCCAGGCACCATCGTATTGGTATTGGTTTTTGTTTTTTGGATTAATAATCAATTGATGGATGTCGCCCCAGGTATTGTAATTGGTGGTATGTGCCCATCCTAAGTTTGGATTGGATCCAACAAATATGCTCACACCTCCGGGAAATAAGCCCCCAATCATATTCCAACCTTGCTCACTGCATAAATGGGCCTCATACCAGGCAAACCTTCCCTCCAAGGGTTGATGGCTGTTGACGGCTAACCAGGTTTTCCCATCTTCTGTTCGGCTCGGAGCTATGGCTATGGCATTGCTGCCTTTATCATCGTCGTTGGCACTGTTAAATTCCTCAATTTTATTGGCCTTAATTGTTTTTAATGCTACCCCAACTCCCGACATTAAACTTAAACTTAAGGTGTAACCTTTGATAAGGTCTTTTTCCTGAAACGGAAGTAGGTTTTTTAATAGTACTTCCTTGGGGTGGGACTCAGCATAGGCATTTAAGCCTTGGCAATAGGCCCGAAGTATGCCTTTGAACTCCTCGCTGATGTTTTGCTCATACAGTCGGTCTACCAAGGTGTCTATCCCCAAAAATTTCAAACCATAGTCGAATAGAACACCTTCCTTGCCTAAAACTTCGCCAAGCCTTCCCCTGGCTGCTATTAAACTGTGTTGAATATGTTCAAAATCATCCTCAGAATGGGCCCAGGCTAACCCATAGGCTACTTCCTGGTCTGTTTTGGCAAAAATATGCGGAACCCCAAATTCATCCCTGGCAATAGTGATCTGGTCAGGTTGAATGGTTTGAGTAAATGAACGTGTGAATAGAAATAGAAGAAATACTGTAATAAAAGGTCTCATAGGTGATTTTATGATGGAATGGGGTTGACAAATCTAATGGCTTGACCATATTTTAAATGTGAAAAATTTACAAAAAAAAGGACCCCGTTTGGAGTCCTTTTTTTTAAAAAATATAAATTGGATTATTTCTGAATCAGCATGCGATGCGAGGCCTTCAATTCTTTTCCATTACCTACTGTATACATGTAAACCCCGGCTGGGTAAGCTTTGGTGTCTAAACGGAAAGTGTTTAAACCGGATTTAGATTGAATTTCGGTTTGAGAAATCACTTTGCCTTCCAATCCGGAAATGGTAAGAGTAAAGTTGCCTGCGGTTGGAGCAACAAAATGAATGTCGGTATAATTTTCTGCTGGATTAGGTACGTTTTGCAACAATGCAAATGAATTCGATTTTCCTAAATCCTGAATACCTACCTGCTCAGAAATAACTACAACCAAAGTATCTGAACATTGGTTGGCATCTGTAGCAACCAAGGTATAGGTTCCGGCTGCAACATTGAACAAATCTTCATTCGAACTTCCGGTATTCCACAACAAGGAATAAGGTGGGGTTCCTCCTGAAATCTCTACATCGCAAAAACCATTGGTTCCGCCAATGGTGGTAACATTGGATCCTTGCAAACTATCTGCCTGAAGGTTACAGGTTAATGCCGGGTAACAATTTACATAGTGAATCAGAATAGGGTCTGCAAATCCACTGCAAGCATCCTGAACACTTGGGAAACCTCCCGGAATAGGAGGAATATTAATATTAACCGATTGAGTTTCGCCCGGTGCAATATCCAAAGAAATACCGGCAATAGTATAAACCTGATCTTGCGTAATTAAATTGCAGCTATCCGCATAGTTAATAACCTGGAACGCAGGAACCTCCACATGTAAGTTTCCGGTTCCATTGTTGGTGGTTGAAATTGACCATGGTCCATTTGGATTACCCAAATACAAATTCATCAAGTCAATACAAGGTAATCCACCTAATGCATCAATTAATCCTTGGTTGATACTTAAACCGGCCGCTACACTTTGGTTTACATTTAATTGAGAACCATCAGGGAAGGTGAATACCATAGGATTTAAGCTCCAACCGGTTTCGCCCGATAAAACCGGACACATAAATGCATGTGGTCTGCAACCCTGTAAGGTATCCCATACAATTGGATCTGGAACTGTAACATCTTCAACAATAAATGGAGTTACATAATAATCACCTTCAGCAATGCTATCACTTAGGTTGTAGCAAAGTCTTGTAAAGGATAAGGTAGAATCGGTGGTAGGTAGATAAACATAACCTGCGGCATCAGCATCTGCAACATCCTGTGCATTTGTGATAGGGCCAAAGCTAACCGGCGTAACTGCCCAGGCTGTCATAAATCCTTGGCTGGTTACAAAACCTTGTGACATAAAATCTTCTAATTCTCCGCAACACAAAGTATCATTAGCCGGTGGCATTACAGTACCCGATAAACACAAGGTAAATGGGAAGGATTCAGCCGAACATCCTACCGAATTGGTAAATTTGGCCGTGTAAGGTCCGGAGGTGGTTTGACCGCTTAGAATATTTCCGGATGTGCCGGGAATTAATACCCCATTGTTAAACCATTCTACCTGGTAATTTCCGCTGTTGTTGGTAACCTGTAAATCTCCGGTAGTATTGTCAACCACAATTACCGGTGCTTGCGGATAATTTACAAATGAAAACAAAATGCTATCAGACATGGTTGCGCAAATGTGAACCGTGTCTACTACATTTAACATGTAATACCCTGTAGCTGAAATATAGGTGGCAATGGAATCTGAAATTAAGGTAGAACTTTGAAACCATTGGTAGGAATATGGTCCTGTTAAGGAGGTAGAAAGTAAAATAGAATCGCCTAAACAAGCACTATCGTTTGGTGAAGCAGTAAGAGTTGGCATTGGCGGATTGGCATATACTTCAACGGTATCAGTGGTGTCGAAAATGGTATCGGTTACCAAACTAATGGTGAAGGTGCCAAATGTTTCTTGGTTGCCATTTACCGAGGTGGTAAAATTGTAAACCCCGGGAGCGGTAATATTGGTGGCATAAACTCCTAAATTGTCGTCAGGGGAAGTGCCATCGTCATCCCAAAATTGCAAGGACATTATTGGATTGCTAAGTACATGGTTTAAATTAGTCCAGGTTTGGGCTGTACTGTTGCTGCCAGCAGAAGATTGAAAAGATGTAGAACCATTGGTGAAAGTATAATAAATATCAGGAGATCCCTGACAAGCTCCAAATAAGGAAATTTCCTCTACATCTCCACACCAGTTTGTACCGGATGCAGTTACACTAATATCAGTCAGTACATAATTGGATACCGTTGTTACTAAATGTGGGTAATATTGACCGGGAGTAGTATAGTTTTGAACCGGTGGATTTTTAAGCGTGCTGGTTTGGCCATTGCCAAAGTCCCAATTGTACGAGGTAGGTTGGTTTGGTGAAAGGTCAATTAATCCTTGGTAGGTAACTGCTAAGGAGCCACAGGAGCTTGGAGGATTGAAGGAAAAGCAACAATTTCCGCCCGGAGCCTGGTCAACAGTTAATGGAATGGTAATGGTACTTGGTTGGTTTAAGGTTTGTCCGGAAGCCGTTAC
>JAIBAJ010000068.1 GCA_019695265.1 Bacteroidia bacterium
TATGTTAGGCCAATTTTTCAATAGGAATTAATACCTAAAATTGGACTATACATAATGTACATTCGGTATTAACCCAAAATCTGCCCAAAATTCTTTTCCGTCCATTTGTACAAATTTTGAGAAGAATGGGCTCTGACGATGGTTTATGCCGATAGCAAATCTGAATTAGTCCAATGGTGCTTTGCATTCATTTGCCTAAACAGCTTTAGAAAAGGTAGCCATAAAACACTATTCTTTACTCAAACTTTATTTCTAGGCAGGCAGTTTGGGTTTGCACCTCGGGCAACGATAGAGGTAAGTAGCCCACAGGAGCACGCGGCGATAGCCAAGTGCTACGAGGACTACAACCGATAGCGTGACCCGAACGCCCAAACGCAGGCTGCCAGGGGGTTGCAGGCAAATGGAGGGCGGAGGGGGCCCGCCAAAAATCAATAATTAAACTAACGGGACAAAGTTTTTTCGTAATCCATACGATGCAAAATGGAGCGACCCAAGGTAATTTCATCAGCATATTCCAGTTCGCCGCCAATGGCCACACCCCGAGCAATGGTGGTAAGTTTAACCGGAAAATCCTTCAGCTTTTTATACAAGAAAAAATTGGTAGTATCCCCTTCGATGGTGGTACGCAAAGCCATAATTATCTCGGTGGGCTTTTCATCCTTTACACGCTCCAGAAGGTGAGCAGCAGTAATATCGGAAGGGCCAATGCCATCCATAGGCGAAATTACACCGCCCAACAAGTGGTATAAACCATTAAACTGACCGGTAGATTCAATGGCAATCATATCTCGTATATCCTCAACCACCATGATGGTAGTTCGGTCGCGACCCGGAGAGGCACAAATGGCACAAACTTCGGTTTCGGTAACATTGTGGCAAAATTTGCATTGCCGGGTATCTTCCTTTAATCGAATAAGGGTTTGAGCAAATCCGGATAAACCGTCCCTATCTTTTTTGAGCAGGTGCACCACAAAACGAAAGGCCGTTTTGCGACCAACACCGGGCAGTTTGGCAAACTCATCCACTGCCATTTCAACCAACTTGGACGAAAAATTCATTGCCCTAAAATACAGTGAATCCGGGAGTTGGAACAGGGAAAGAAATAGTTTTTTCAAAAACAACTTTTTAATTGCTTCCTGTCTATTTTTGTAACTCCTATGACTCCGGCAGCAAGTTTAAAAGAATGGAAAAGCTATTTTAATGCGGACGATCCGATTTTTTCGTTTCGAGGCAAGGTGACCCATAAAGTGGTGGTGAAATTAGTACCGCTTATTGAGGTAAAGTTGTTTGAAATTGGAGCCGAAACCTTTGTTAAAAAACGTCTGGTTACTGTGTCAATTGAAGTTTTGCAAAACCTGATGAACCATAGCTACCGCGACAAAGGCAAGAAATACAAAATACCACATGAATTTGCAATTTTGTATGAACATGGTCATTTTATTGTAGTAAGTAGCAATTTGGTGGAAAATAAAAAAGCCATGATTTTGAAGGACAAACTAATTAAACTGAATAGTTTGGACAACGAAGCCATCAAATTTTTATACAACTTGGTTATTAAACAATCCTATACCAAATCGGGTGGCGCCGGATTGGGTTTGCTCGATATGCGCAGAAAAACAGGGTATCCGTTTGAATTCTTTATTGACCTAGAAGATAAACGGGTGTCGAGGTTCTTTTTTAAGGTGAAAATTCCTAATAAGAGTCTGGCAGATTTGTAGTTCCACTTGACCACCCCGGGAATAAATTCAGTTTTCCCAGGCATTTTCCTCTGATGAATGGAATTAAACCGTAGGTAATCGGTATACTTATTTTGGATTAGGAAGACAGACCAGACCCAAATTGGCGCATCAACCACTTTCGAACCGGCTCTTCGAAATAGCGAAAAACAAGTATGGATAGTACTTGAATAGCCAAAAACAAGGCCCAAATTTGTCCGTGGAAAAGCTGCAAAATCCAATCAGCCAAAGGACTCACATGGAATAGGTAAAAGGCATAAGACGAAGACCCAAGTAATACCATCATAGACTCCAATCCGGAGCCTAGCTTACCCGGAACTTGTTGAATTAATAACCACAAAACAGGAACTATTACCAAGGCCGGGAAAAGCACATTTTGAATAAGTATACCCAAAGAACCATAAATACCCCACCAGCGGAAATCGAATTTATAATAGTGGAACAAATAGAGCAAGACCAAACCCGAACTAAAAGCCCAAACCAAACTTGCCGAATGCAGAACCCGATACCGGAAAGTGTTGCCTGAAATACAAATCGATGCTAAGACCATTCCCAGCAAAAACTCCATAATCCTTCCAAACAACGAATAAATAAGCATATACTCTACCGAAGGCATAAAATTCCAAGGCATGTAAAAACCTAGATGCCAAACCAACATCAGGCCAAACAAATAAAACAACAAGCTTGATCCCAACAACAGCCATAACGACCTACGAAGCAAAAAAAGCAAAACAGGAAATAGGAGGTAAAACAAACCATCGATACTAAGAGTCCAGGACTGGCTAATTCCGGTAAAAACATACCTAGAAAAATAGGTTTTGGTCAAACTGAAATTAAGCCAGTAAATTTTGGTGTCGGAATTGGGTTGCAGGATAAAAAACAAGGTTAAAGCCAAGAAATACAATGGTAGAATTCTGGCAATTCTAGCCATATAAAATCCCTTTATCCAGCCATTGGCAGAAGTTTGGGCTATCGGCAAATAACGCAGCGTTAACAAGAAACCACTCAATACAAAAAACACATTCACCAACATAAACCAATCGGATGCCCAAGCGCTAAAAACCGAAGGGAAATGTTGTGGGTAACGTTCCACATAGTGAAAGAAGAAAATAGCCCATGCCACGATCGCTCGAAGAAAAGAAACAGAGGCGTTTCGTTGACTTAGGTCCAAGGCAAGTTTGTTTTCAGCTTGCATCAGGAAGGAAATTCCAAACCGGCCAATCGAATACCACCTGCATCATAAACCGGATATTCCTTTCCATTGATTTTCAACCTATCCCTTTCTCCTCCAAAAACAAACAAGGAACCTTTTCCTATGGATTTTTCATCCAACTCCACAACCACTTCACCTGAAACAAACTCCCATTTCTTTAGCTCTGCTCCCGGGAAAATATGCATATCGCTTCCAATAAATGACCCAAGTTCCTGTTTTACCTCCATCAATACCCTGGTTTCATAAGCCTGAATTTCAAGCTCCTTCCCTCCTGGAATAAATTTCAAATCCGATTCAAAAAACATGGCTTGGGGAAGAACAACTTGCTTAGTATCCTTGGTAAAATTACTATAGACCAAATAATTTCGCTGATGAATGGAAAATCGAATGGTAAAAAACTGCAAATCATTTACCACTTCCATGTTATCCTTTTGTAAGTGAGGAAAGGTTTTGCGGTAAAATGACAGTTGTGCCTCGCTGTATTTTGACAAATCGTCGGAGGTAAACACCAATCCGCCAAACAGATAATTGAGTACTAACAAGGTTTTGCGCTGATTATCTGACAAGTGGTTTTTTTCCTTTCTCCATATAAACACATCGGGATCATTGAAAAAAGCATTTCCATTCATGTTTCGCCTCGAAATGGTGCTGTTAAGCGATGAATTGGTACTTATTCTTTCCCTTACCTTTAGGTTCTTCATCCATTTGGTTTCCCAACCCGGGCTAATATCATTGCCAATACGGCAATAATCCACCTTTCCAAAAGCCGGACCTAAAGGAACTCCACAGCCCAATATCAGCTTATCACCACAAAGCTCTCTCAACAAATCCATGGCTTCACACATCATTTGTCCCCGACTTTTATTCTGATAAGGCACAAGAGCCGGTGCAAATAAAAAATCCAGTTTCACCAAATCAAATCCCCAGGTATTTAAAACCGTATCAAAAACCTGCTTCAGATAGGCTTTAACTTCTGGCTTATAAAAATTCAAGGCATAATACCAACCACTCCAAAGCGGGTTGTATCCGGCCCGTTGTAGGTGTTCTCCATCCGGACTAAATATCCAATCCGGATGTTCTTTAAAAATGAAGGAATCCTTTTCACAAATCAGCGGTGCCAACCACAATCCGGCTTTATATCCCTTCCGGTGAATGGCATCGGCAATGGGTTTCATACCATCCGGAAATTTTGAATTGGTATTTATCCAATCTCCGGTTGCTTTTTGATAGCCATCATCTATTTGAAATACATCAATTGGTATTTTAAGCCTTGAAAAGTTCTCCAGATTGGAATAAATAATTTCAGGATTTATTTTGGTATAATGCAAGTACCAACTTGTCCAACCGGTAATTGGTTTATTGGAATTGGATAAAAATCCATGACTTTGCCAGTAATGATTAAAAACTTCTTTTTCATTTCCAAATCCGGCAAAAAGATCAAGCACTAAACTTGGTTCAGTAAAGCTAATTCCGTTGATATCCTTTTTGATCAGGAATTTATTTTCTGGAACCAGGTGTTGAAAGATGGTATAGCCACAGCGTTCATTCAACGAACCATACATGGCCAATGCATTGGATTGATTTCGAATATAAGTATAGGTATAACCATGCAAATGTCCCTTTTGTCCGGAATATGGATAAAAAGTATAGTCCCCGCTTCGGCTGGTTAATTCATGTAAAAAACCGGCTACATTTTCCATTTTCTCCCAAATCCTAAACTCTCTCGAATCGGTCCAGCTTTGGTAACCATTGCAATAAATTTTGTCGTTGGTTTGGTATTTCCACTCCATTTCCAACTCCAATTTTCGAATCGTTACCTTGGTTTTAGGAATTAATTGCAGGGTTAACCTTCCATTACCACTCTTAGTGCTTTTAGTAGCCTTAATCTCCAAATCATTATTCGAAAACCCCGAAGTAGGCTCAAAAACTACTTCCTGTGGGGAGGCTCCCTCCAAACTGTAAACCATGCGTGCCAGCGAACGAATGGCCGGTGAAAAGAAAAATGTCTGAAAATCCATACCTCAAAAATAAGTGGTGAAGGATAAATACCTGTTGACCTTGCACAAATATTCTGGAATAAGCCTTTTCTTTGTAATGTAAAATAACCTAAACTCATGGCATTCGAACAAAATAGAATTTGCAACTTATTTGGCATCCAATACCCAATTATTCAAGCCGGAATGATCTGGTGCAGCGGCTGGAAACTGGCTTCTGCCGTTAGCAATGCCGGCGGATTAGGTCTACTCGGTGCCGGAAGCATGTATCCCGATGTTTTGCGAGAGCACATTCGTAAATGCAAAGCCGCTACCAACAAACCATTTGGAGTCAATGTGCCCTTGCTTTACCCGGATATAGAGTTGCTCATGAACATCATCGTGGAAGAAGGTGTAAAAATTGTATTTACTTCAGCCGGAAATCCCGCTTTATGGACCAACTGGCTAAAAGAACGTGGTATCACCGTGGTTCATGTGGTCAGTAGCAGCAAATTTGCCGAGAAATGCGAAAAATGCGGTGTCGATGCCATTGTTGCCGAAGGTTTCGAAGCTGGTGGACACAATGGCCGGGAAGAAACAACTACACTGGTTCTTATTCCTTCCGTTCGAAAAGCTACTTCCTTGCCTCTAATTGCTGCCGGAGGTATCGCCACCGGAGGTCAAATGCTGGCTACCATGGCACTTGGCGCTGAAGCCGTTCAGGTTGGGACCCGGTTTGCAACAGCCATCGAATCCTCAGCTCACGACAATTTTAAAAAGGTGGTTTTAGACGCCAAAGAAGGCGATACTGTGCTAACCTTGAAAGAAATAACTCCGGTTAGGTTGATTAAAAACCCCTTTTACGAAAAGGTAAAAGAAGCGGAAATGCGCTGTGCCACCAAGGAGGAAATGTTACAGATTTTGGGTCGGGCAAGGGCTAAAAAAGGCATTTTCGAAGGCGACATACAGGAAGGAGAACTGGAAATCGGTCAGGTTAGTGCCCTCTTGGACCATCAAGAACGTTCCGAAGATATCATTCAAAACATGCTTCTTGAATATCAGCAAACACTTGAAATTCTCACTAAAAGCTAGGCTTACCGCTTTCACAAGCCAAGAATTTCTAACTATCCTTTATGCCATTTTACCTAAAACTTGGGTTATAAATCCTGGTGCTTGAATATTTTGGCGGGCCCCTTTCGCCCTAACCAATCGTATTCAAAAACTCCAACTTAGGTGCAACGGGCTTCAGGTCACGCTTTCGGTTGTAGTCCTCGGTACACTTGCTAACGCTGCGTGCACCTGTGGGCTACTTACCTCAATCGTTGCCCGGGGTGCAAACCCTGACTGTCATCATCCTACCCCAGGTGAATTTATCATCGTACCGGTAAGTTTTTGCCTAGTACCTTACAAGCAATACCAAAGATACTTAGGAAATAAAGCGATATATGCCGATGAAAAATGGGTAAAGTCGTTGGTAAATAACCAGACAAAACATACCCATATCCTAAACCTACCAAACCATAGTAATAATTCAGACAAAAAAAAGAGGGAAAGTTTATCTTTCCCTCTTTCAATTACTTCGGTTGCTCTGCCGGAGTTTCAGGTTTTGTTTCCTCCTGCTTTGATTCCTCACCCGGTTCGGCTTGCGGAACTTTGTCAGGCACCGGTTGTTCTTCTAAAACTTCCTCTGATTTAATCCTTCCAAACTTGGCACCAATCATTATCTCATGTGTCCCGTTAGAATAGGATTTCAAACGTGTGGTAGCAAAATCATAGGCATAACCTATCAGAATGAGGTCCTTTATATTCAACCCTGCCAAAGCACTAATTGCATCATTGTGACGATAGGTAGCACCCAACCATAACAAATCATTGTACCTTGCTTGCAATCCTCCTTCGAATTGGTAAATGTTCTTTTCCATTTTAAACATAACCGAAGGCTGCACCATAAACTTACCAAAATTGAAATTGTAGCCTCCATTAATTAGGTAATGCCTTTCCAGGTTGGACAAAATATCCTTTTGGTTCTCATAAAATTTCAACCTATTTCCAATGATTTGATTCACTGCGATTCCAACAAAGTAATTCGCATGATTCAAATAAATACCAAAATTAAAATCCGGTTGATAGGAATTTAATACACCACCTTGTTGGGCAGCAGGATCTCCATCTTGTCTCAAAGTAACTTTCGACAAATCGATGCGGTATTGAAGAAAACCGGCGGCAAGTCCCAGATTAAGTTTAAGTTTAGAAGTTAGTTTAAGGTGATAAGCATAGGTTAAATAACCACCGGTACGACTCGTTGGACCGGTAACATCCGAGAAAACAAAACCACCTAAACCCATGTTGAGCTTTTTAAAAGGCCCGTGTAAACTAACCAAAAAGGTACGAGGAGCATCCTTTATTCCTGCCCATTGATACCTGTTTAAAGCTTTTAATTCGTAGTAATTATTGCTACCCGTTACTGCAGGATTCAATACATAATTATTAATCATGTAAGAACTATACTGTGGCAACTGCTGAGCCTTGGCTAAACCAAAAACACAACTAAATACAATCGATATGAATAAATGTTTCTTCATTGCTAGTGTCTAAGGATATTAACGTACAATGGTAATTGGGCCGGTTAATGGGTCTTGGCCATTTTTCAAGTCAATAACATAGTAATACGTTCCAACAGGAAGGTCCTTCCCTTTGAATTTTCCATCCCATGGGGTATCATACCCTTGAGAATAGAATAAACTCTCACCCCAACGGTTAAATATTTCCACCGAATTCTCCGGATACAAATTCAAATTATCAATAATCCAGGTGTCATTATAACCATCGCCATTCGGTGTAATTCCATCAGGAAATTTAACACCCGGAACCACTGTTACTACAATGGTATCCGAAGCAACACAACCTACTGAATCGTTAGAATAAACAATGTACACGGTAGTTTGAGTAGGACTTGCCTGGGTCAATGCTGAGTTTGGATCACTCAAATTGGTCGATGGAGCCCAAACATAACTAGTAGCACCACTGGCGTTCAAATAGGTTGCCTGGCCTTGAATAATTGTTACATCCTGGCCGGCATTGATAGGATCAGGAGTGGCTATGGTTACTAAAACTGAATCAACTGCCACACAAGCACCAACTGTGGTGGTTAGGTAAAACATGGTGGTTTGATTCACATAGGCCGTTGGATCCGGAATTATATTGCTGCCAATAATGTATTGGCTCGGTTGCCAATTGTAAGTCATACCCCCATTACCATTAAACTGAATGGTGTCTCCAGGACAAATGGTAGTATCACTTCCTGGATTGGAATAAACATACACATTGGCATTTACAACAAACGTATCAAGGTAAACACAGTTATTGGCATCAGTAACGGTAACTATATAATCACCCGGGAATAAATCTTGAACATTTTGGGTATTTGCCCCACCTGGCTGCCAGGCATAGGAATAACCCGGAGTACCTCCAGAAACTGAAATAGAAACCGTTCCGGTATTGGTATTATTACAGTTTGAATTGGTTGAACTTCCAGTTATATCCACCCAGGTTGGTTGGGCAATGGAAATTTGAGCCAGCGAATTACAACCATTTCCATCGGTTGCAACAACTGTAAAAATTCCTGCACAAAGGTTTGCAACAGCAGCATTGGCAGTTAAGTTATTATCATTCCATTGATAGGTGTAGGGTGGAGTTCCACCGGTAGCAACACCCAAACCGGTTCCATCGCAGGTATTACCACAATTGGCATCAGTAGAAGTAGCTAATACAACCACTTGGGTAGGTTGTCCAAGTTGAACCGTATCAGCATCTACACAACCTGTTGAATCGAAAACAAAAACTATATACGTCCCTGCGCACAAGTTCGAAGCTAATGGTGTAGTTTGCAACAAATCATCATTCCATTGGAAAGTATATGGCGGAATGCCTCCTAAGCCAATAGCAAGGGCATTGGCATCACACGAACCATAACAAGTGGCATCATTGGTAACCGTAATATCTGCTTGCAAAGCATTGCTATCATCAATTGTAACTGTTGTTGAATCTTCACAACCATTGTCATCAGTTACTGTAACGGTATAACTTCCAACACAAAGACTAACTGCGGTTTGGGTAGTTTGATTATTAAAATCATCCCAGCTATAAGTATATGGAGCAGTTCCTCCACCAACTAATACCGTAGCAGAACCATTGCAGGCAGCGTTACAGGTAACTCCATTCACATTGGTAGTTAGCACCAATGCAGGTGGAGCAGTAATTATAGCAGTATCCGAACGGGTACATCCATTGGCATCAGTAACAACAACATACTGAGGTCCTGCACATAAGCTATCCGCAGTAAATTGAGTACTTCCACTTGGCAACCAAAGGCATGTATAAGGACTAACTCCTCCTTGAACTAAAACGGTTGCAGTTCCATCGCATGAATTTGCGCATGAAGATGGTGTAACAGTTACTGAAGTAACTAGTGGTGCCGGTTGGTTTATAGTAGCTGATTGACTAGCTTGACAACCATTGGCATCGGTTAGAACCGCTGTATAAGTTCCTGCACATAGATTGGAGGCTGTTGGAGAAGACGATCCGGTTGCCGGTACCCAAGAAAAAGTATAAGGCAAAATACCACCGGCAGCCGTAATGGTAATTTGTCCATCACACGTATTAGCGCATAATGGATCAATTGCAACCGGTAAACTAAAAATAAAAGTATCCGGCTCTCCTACTGTAGTTTGGTCAGAGGCTACACAACCATTTGCATCTGTAATGGAAACAAAATAAGTTCCCGGACTTAGACCAGAAACTGCTTGGGTAGTTTGTTGAGGTGTGGTACTCCAAATGTAGGTATAGGGTGCCGAACCTCCTGAAACAAAGGCACTGGCAGAACCATTGGAACCACCATAACAGGTAACATCTATAGAACTTGCTGTTACCGAAATGGTTGTATTCGTATTAACTACTGAATATGTAAAAGTTTGAGCACAATTGGTAGCATCCGTAATAGTTACCGTGTATAATCCTGCACAAAGACCAGAAACTGAGTTAGTCAATCCACCATTGCTCCAGAAATAGGAATATGGTGCTAAACCACCGGTAGGATTAACTATAATGCTGCCATTACAAACGCCACAAGGTGTATTAACAATTTGTTCATTGGCCGTAAATGTTCCACCACCTAAGCTTACCTGATCAAGTGCACTACATCCGGCAGGATCAGTAACTTGAACAAAGTAGCTACCGGAACACAAGCCGGTAACAGTGCTGGTGGTATCACCTGTATTTAACCATAAATAAGAAAAATTACTACCAGGACTATTTACTACAACGGAAGCTGTTCCATCGCAAACTCCGTTACAAGAGGCATCAGTTGCACTTACTGAGATTTGTATGTTGTTTCCATTATCGATTGGAACATAATTAGTAACCTCACAACCATTAGCATCCTGAATGGTAACATAATTTAATCCAGCGCACAAATTGGTCACCTGGGCAGTTGAACTTCCATTGTTCCAAAAATAAGTATAAGGAGTTGTTCCTCCTAATGCAAGAATATTTGCAGATCCTGTACAAGTATCTCCACAAACACCATTGGTACTTGTTACAGTTGCTGTAAGAAGCTGAGGCTGAACCAATACTACCTGACCGGTTGCTGTACAATTGTTGGCATCTGTTACCAATACATTATATGTACCGGGACAAAGAGAAAAGGCAGTATCATTCGCTTGTTGATTCGGATCATCCCATCCAAAAGTGAATGGAGCCACTCCTCCGGAATCAATAGTAACAATTGCTTGACCATCACATAATCCAAAACAAGAAATGGAAACAGATGAGGTTGTTACATAAATTGGAGAAGGGTCAATTACATTAACAGAGTCTGTTTCAATACAACCATTGGAATCGGTGATGGTTAAAATATATAATCCAGCACAAAGATTATTCAAATTTAAACCACTTGACCCACCCGGATTCCAGGACAACGTATACGGACTAACTCCACCGGAAACAGTTTCAACAATAGATCCATTACATAATCCGCTACAGGTTGGATTTGTAACAGTTGCATTAGCCACAATAGGCGGTGGCGAAGTAATGGTAAATGAAATAGTATCCGAACAGTTATTTTGATCTGAAACAACCAATTGGTAATTACCTGCACATAGATTGGTTAAACTATTACCAGAACCACCGGATGGTAACCATTGAAAAGTATAAGGTCCTGTACCGCCAAGAACATTGGCTGTAGCTGTTCCATCACAATTCCCATTGCAAGTTTCAGGAGTTGTTGCAACATTAACATTCAATGCCAGGGGTTGGGTAATTTGTGCAGTTCCAGATACCGTACAACCTTGCGAATCAGTAACAGCAACAGAATAAGTTCCAACACATAAATTGCTTAGCGTATCATTGATAATATTACCAGGCGACCAGATATAAGTATATGGAGCAGAACCACCTACAGCATTAGCAATGGCTTGTCCATTACAAGCTCCATTGCATAAAGAAGGTATACTTGTAATATTCACATTAAGAGGTTGGGGCTGAGTTATGGTAATATTGGCAATGGCCAAACATCCATTAACATCCCTTACCTGAACTGCATAAAATCCGGCACATAAACCAACAGCAGTATCATTCGTTTGTCCGGCAGGGTCACCCCATAAATAGGTATAAGGTGGAACACCTCCACTTCCTGCAACTACTGCTTGTCCATCACAAACCCCGGCACATGAAACATTGGTTTGACTTACTAAGTTTGCTGTTAATTGGTTAGGACCGGTAATTGTAACCGTACCAGTTCCTGTACAATTATTAGCATCTCTTACTGTTACAGTATACGAGGTAGCACACAGGTTGTTAGCAGTTGCACCAACTTGTACGGGGTTAGTACTCCATTGGTAAATATAACCGGGAGTACCGCCGGTAACAACCGCAGTAGCAGTTCCATTACAAACACCCGCACATGACAAATTGGTAATATTTGTAAATGTAACATTTAATAAAGAAGGCTGAGTAATAGTCCCTGTGGCAGTGGCAGTACAACCATTTGCATCGGTTATAGTAGCAGTATAAGTTCCTGCACAAAGGCCATTAATTGTTAATCCTGTTTGAACTGGAACTGTATTCCATGAAACGGTGAACGGAGCTGTTCCACCAACTATGTTTGCAGTTAAAGATCCATTGCAATTCGTAGTTCCTCCACAAGTTGGATTCGTAACTGAAACAGTCGCTGTAATTGGAGTCGCTGGGTTAACCGTAATTACTGTACTTTGAATACAACCATTTGCATCGGTAACAGTGGCAGTGTAGTTTCCGGGACAAAGGTTGTTAGCTGACGTACCGGTTGTTCCTCCAGGAGACCATGAGTAGGAATAAGGCAAAGTACCTCCGGAAGCAATAACAGAAGCATCGCCATCACAGTTTCCAACACATGTTGGATCATTAACCACTGCTAAACTAATATTTAGGCTCGATGGGTCAGTTAAAGTTACTGTTTGTGACGAGGCACAACCTAATGCATCTGTAACTAAAACTGAATAAGTTCCTGCAGACAAATTAGTTGCAGTTGATGTGGATTGTCCTCCGGGTGCCCATAAGAAAGTATATGGGGTTGAGGCGCCTGTTGCTGTTACTGTCGCAGTTCCATTACTACCACCTTGGCAAGATGGATCGGTGGAAGATACGCTAAGGGTTGGTCCATTGGGGCTGCTAACGTTGAAAGTAAATACATCCGAACAGCCATCAGCACCGGTTATAGTTACCTGGTAGGCACCAACACATAGGTTGGATGCTGTAGCACCTGAACTAACGTTTGGACTCCAGCTATAGGTGTAAGGTCCAACCCCTCCGGTTGGTGCCAAACTAATGCCACCGGTACATGCTCCGCATCCTGTTGGAGTAATAGTACCATTGGCTAAAATAACCGCAGGTTCCGAAATAGAAAAAGGAGTGGTATTGATACATCCATTCACATCCAGTACTTGAACAAAATCAGAGCCGGCGCACAAATTTGTTGCTGTTTGAGTAGTTTGCCCCGAACCAACCCATAAATAAGTGAATGGCGTTCCACTGCCGGATGCGCTCACAGTAGCAGTTCCATCACAAGAACCCGGACAAGATGCATCTGTTGTACTAACTACAACATTGGTTGGTCCTGGAGGATTGCTTACAGCTACGGCTGTATTTAGAACACAACCATTCGCATCTGTAATATCAACCGAATTAACACCCGCACATAGCGAGGTTACGGATGAAGTAGTTTGTCCATCACTCCATAAATAGGTATAAGGTGCTGTACCTCCAATTGGAGTAATGGTAGCAGTTCCATCACAAATATTACAACTTGCTAAGGTTGAAGTAGAAGAAACACTTAAGGGAGATGGTTGTGTTAAGTTAAAAGTTTGCGAAGCAGTGCAGTTTGCTGCATCAGTGATAGAAAGTGTATAAGTTCCGGCACAAATATTATTAATTGATTGGGTAGTTAGTCCCAATGGTGCCCAAGAGTATGTATAAGGTGCAGTACCACCCACTAAATTGGTTGTAATACTTCCGTTGCAATCTCCATCACAAGTTGGACTGGAAAGGTTAGCATTGAAGTTAAATGGCTGAGGCTGAGAAACAGTGGCATTGGTTTGTGCTTGACAGCCATTGGCATCTGTTACCCTAACTTGATAGGTACCGGCGCATAAATTGCTTGCATTTGCACCTGAAGATACGTTTGGTGTCCAAACATAGGCTAAAGGAGCTAAGCCTCCAGTAACGGAAGTGGTTACTGTTCCATCACAAACACCATTACAGGTTGCATTTCCTACAGTAACATTCACTTGAACTGCCGGAGGTTGAATTAAAGTAATTGTTTGTGAAGATGAGCATCCATTTGCATCAGTTGCTGTAACAGTATAAGTTCCGGCGCAAAGATTAGTAGCACTTGTGCCGGATAAGGAACTTGGAGTCCATGAATAAGTTATTGGGGCAGTACCACCGGTTAAAGATGTGGTAATAGATCCGTTGCAACCACCATTACAAACAGGTTGAACTGAGGTCGCAGTCAGAACTAAATTGGAAGTATTGTTTACATTGGCATTGGCTGTATTAGTACAACCATTGGCATCAGTAACAGTTACAATATAAGGTCCGGAACATAGATTGCTGGCAGTAGCCGTATTTTGAACCGGTGTAGAATTCCATGAATAAGTTAATGTACCATTACCTCCGGTAGCATTTGCAGTGGCAGAACCGGTGCAATTGCCTGCACACAATGAGTTTGTTACACTTGTAGTGATATTAATTATTTGAGGTTGAGTTACGGTTCGGGTGGCAGTACTCGTACAACCGTTAGCATCAGTTACTGTAAGGATATAGGCTCCTGCACAAAGGTTGGAGAGGTTTGGCGTATTCAGAGGAGGAACGGTATTCCAAGAATAGGTATATGCAGGAGTTCCTCCCGTTACGGAGGATATCGCAGTGCCGGTGCAAAGTCCATTACAATTTGGATTTTGTCCAGTTACAGTAACACTTAACGCTGTTGGTTGAGCGATTGTAACGGTGGCAGTTTGAGTACATAGATTAGCGTCAGTTACAGTCACTGTATAAGTTCCGGCGGTTAAATTTACAGCAGTTGGACCGTTTTGAACCGGTGTGGTACTCCAAGAATAGGTGTATGGACCTACACCTCCGTTAGCAGAAGCAATTGCAGAACCATTGTTGCCTCCATTACATGAAACATTGGTTGGTGTAGTTGTAACAACTATTAAAGAAGCTTCTGTAATAGTTACTGAAGCCGTTAAAATACATCCATTATCGTCTGTAATAGTATCGGTATAAGTTCCAACCAATAAATTGCTTGCGGTTGCAGTGGATTGGCTAGGTGATGTATTCCATAAATGGCTATATGGAGCCGTTCCTCCGCTTGGATTGGCAGTAGCACTTCCGGTATTTCCTCCATTACAAAGAACATTCACCTGGGTAGTTGTAGAAGTTAAGGGAGATGGTTCAGTAATTAATCGTGTATCAGAAATAACACAGCCCAATGAATCTGTAACGGTTAGAACATAATTTCCTGCCGGCAAATTGGTTGCGTTTGCAGTAGTTTGCACCGGTGTTGAATTCCACGAATAATCATAGGAGGGCGTACCTCCTGTTACCGTGGCATTGATAGAACCGTCAGAAAACCCGTTACATGTTACATCAATGGAAGTAAATGAAATCGATAAGGCCTGAGGCTGAGTAACTTGTGCTGTAGCAGAACCTTGACATCCATTCACATCCGTCACATTTACAGTGTAAGAACCCTGAACTAAATTGGTAATATTTTGGGTTGTTAGAACCGGAGTTGTATTCCATGAAAAAGAATATGGTCCTGTACCTCCTGTTACATTGGTTGAAATAGCACCATCACTGCCTCCATTGCACGAAACATTGGTAACAGTAAGAGTTGGGAGAACAGGACTTGAAGTAGAAATTGTACCAAATCCTGTGCCGGTACATCCCCTGTTATCTGTAACATTCACTGTGTAAGTTCCTGCCGGCAAATTATTTACTGTTTGGGTACTTGCAACGGGTACGGTACTCCATGAATAAGAATATGGTAGAGTTCCTCCTGTAACATTAGCAGTTACAGAGCCTGTACTTTGTCCGCTGCAAAGAACAGCTACTGTGCTCACATTAACAGCAATTGGGGCGGGCTCTGCTACTGAAATTCCAGTTTGAACTGCACCGCCACAACCACCCGGCGTGGTTGCATCCCCATCAGCATCGGCATCAACAACTACAATGTACGATGCCGCACCTGCTAGTCCTGTAAATGTAAAGGTGTTACTATTGCTAGTAAAGGATTGGTTAAATGCTCCTAAAACCAAGGTGTAAGAATAAGGTGCAAAACCTCCAGTAACAGTAACTGTTACTGATCCATCTGCAGCACCATTACAAGTATTCCCTGTTGTGGTAACTGAAACGATTGTCACAGGGCATTGGGCTTTAACAGCCGTAATTCCCAAGTTTACCAATAAAATGGCTAGAATTAAACTCCTAAATAATTTAGTCATGTAAAAATTCTTGATGTTCAACCAGTTAAAAAAGTTGATAAAGTGTTCAAAAGTAGCATTTTATTAACATTCCTTTGGGTTTCTGAAAAATTTATTTCAAATCTATTGTTGAAAAACTTGAATGCTACTATCCTCATCTCTTTAGCTGTTTTCGATAAACGACTTCAACAGAAATTCATTTAATACAGTTACACTTCCCTTGAGGTCCCACTTCCTTTTATCCCTTTCCCCTACATAATTTGAAATGGCCCTAAGTTGAGCAAACTGACATTCGAACTTGGAACAAACATAAAAAAATGCTGCCCCCTCCATGCTTTCAACTTCTGCCTTGTATTGCCTTTGCATATAAGCAATGGTACTTACCCTACCTGACCCTGTATTTTTAGAAACTCCAATGGCCATAGGCAAATCCTTCAACAAATCAGAATGTTTCTCCATCCTTGGAAACAATAAAATATCAGATTCAGACGATAACCCTAGTTGGTTCATAGAAATAAACTTTTGACCCATTTCTACCCCGAGATCGGCCAAGTAATCACGCGATACTTGCCACAAACTTCCAAGGGGGAATTGTCGATTAAATGCCCCTGCAACTCCTACATTCAAAACCAAATCATAATTATTTTTAGCTAAATGAAGACTCAAATTAGTTGCCATAGATACCAACCCTACACCTGTAATTAAAACTTCCAAAGTATCACCCGATTGAGAAGTAATACTAAATTTGTTATCTCCATCCGGAACAGCTATCTCCAATAAAGGTCTGAGCTCTAACAAGGTTGCTGAAACAAATAATATCTTCATCACTTTTGGTTTATTACTGATTTCATTCTTAGAATAGCTTCGTGGCCTTCCTTACCTAAATCAAGTGTAAAATCATTGACATACAACTGAATATGCTTTCGAATTACTTCATCCTCCATCTCCTGTGCATGTGATAAAATATAAGGCCATATACGTTCCGGATATTGGTAAGCAAATTCTATACTTTGCCTAATTAAAGAATTAATCAAACTAAGCAAAGAAATATCAAAATTACTGCGAGCAACAATACCACCCAATGGAATTGGCCTTTGGGTAGACCTTTCCCAAAAATCACCCAAATCAATAATTTTTTCTAACCCTTTTTCCAGGTAAGTAAACCTATTTTCATGAATAATAACACCGGCATCAGCACGTCCATCCAAAACCGCTTCTTCAATTTGATTAAAAATCATAAAACTCTTTTTCACCGGAAATTTTTGAAAATAATCAAATAAAAAATGGGCGGTAGTTTGTTCACCCGGTAAAGCCACCTTAACATCTGGTGGTAATGGCTGATTCACTGGAAATGAATGCCCTTTTCTACTAATTAACAAAGGACCTACACCTAAACCTAAGGCACTACCTGAATCCAACAAAGTATAAGCATTGTCTAATTGGCAATAGGCGTAAAAACTAAGTTTTGTAACATCTAATTTAGAGGCAGCAGCCCAATTATTTAGTTCCTGAACATCCGCAAGAACCGGTTCAAATTCTAAACCTTGGGTATCAATTAACCCATTAACAAGTGCCCCAAAGATGAAAGTATCATTAGGACAAGGTGAAAAACCCAACGTAATTTTCATATTGTTTTTATTCCATTTACTTTACAAATGAGACCAAGATGTCCACAGTGAACAGATTCATGGCGAATGGCATGTTTAATTATTTCCCTCACCGAATTACCTCTTCCAAAGTTAAAAGCTAAGGAACTTTCCATATCTAACTCTTCCAAAGGCGCAGAACTTAATTTTTCTATAGCTAAAACATGTACTTTTTTAAATGCCTCTAATACTTCCATGAATTCAGGCATACCATCCTTTTCACCATCCATACTACCTAGTCGAAACTTATCTAACCAAGGATAAACCTCAAGTTGAGAATATCCTAAAACGTGTAAGACTAATAAGTTCTCAGCCCATGCTAAATGACCTAAGATCCAGAAATAAGAATTCAATTGAATACTTCCTTCAATCACAAATTGATGATGGGGGTTTACTTCTTTTAATTTGGAAAGATAAAACCGAGTGAGATCCCTGGCATTATCTAATAATCCTGCAAGTATTTGCGATTCCGTCATGGTACAAAAATAAAAAAGCCCCTCGAATGGAGGGGCTTTTTAAAATAAATGAGAATAATGCTTATTTAACCAATTGGAAGTCTACACGACGATCAACGTTGTAAGCTTCTTTGCTAGTTGCCAAAGGCTCAGATTTACCTTTAGATTCAACGATTAAGCGAGATGCGTCAATTCCATATACTTTCTTCAAGTGGTCAGCAGCAGCTTGGGCACGTTTTTCAGAAAGAGTTTTGTTCAAACCTTCTGCTCCTGTAGGATCAGCATGACCAATAATTTTAACTTTAGCACTTGGGCTAGCTTTCAATACTTGAGCAACCTCAGCTAATTTATCAAAACTTGACCAGTAGTCGATACGTGAGCTATTAACTTTAAAGAAAATTGATGGCAATCCACCTGCATAAGATACAGAGGCAGCAGCAGGAGTAACGTCAGCAGGTTTAACTGAGATGGCTTTACCTTGGAAGTTAACCAATGTTCCAGACGGAGTGTTAGGCTCAAGATCTTTGCTATCATAAACGCCATCACCATCGGAATCAAGTTCTTTACCATCCGAACCTACTTTCGCACCTTTAGCAGTGAAAGGATCAGCATCTAAATGATCAGGAACTCCATCTTTATCAGTATCAACTGATTTACCGGAACCATCAACAGTAACACCGGCAGGAGTGTTTGCTTCTTTGTCAAACAAATCACTTACGCCATCACCATCAGTATCTTTAGAAAGACCATCGATATTAGTTCTAATCTCTTCTTGATCTTTAGCAATTTCAGCATAAGGGTTAGTCCATTCAGTTGACTCTTCAGCACCTTTCTTACCGAATTTGAAGGCAAGACCTAAACTAGTGTATAAATATTTGTCTTTGCGGAAAGAGTTTCCAACTTTTGCATCAAGTTTATCGGAATTAACGTTTACTAAAGTTGCCTCAAGAGACAAATCCAAAGATTTGGACAAACGGAATTTTGCACCAGCACCAACTGGGAAAACAGTTTCAGTAGTCATTTCTTTTTTCTCAGTTCCAGCTAATTTATAGCCTTGAGAAGACATAAATGCATCCGTTTTTAAATTTTTTCTTAGGGTTCTGAAGTGCATCAAACCTGCACCTGCAAAACCGTAAATTGTCAAGAAACGAGGTTTAGCTTTATCTGTATAAAACATGTTTGAAATGTTTGCATACACAGTCAAATCATACTCAATTAAACTTGATTTAAAATAAGATGAGAAAGCCGAGTTAGATGACCTTTTCATTCCTGCCAAGGTACCATACATCAATGAACCTCTCAATCCAAACACATTGGACAAACTTCTTGTAAGAACACCTTGAACGCCAAACCCTAATTCAGGTTGACTTTTTCCGGCTTCCTTTTTCATAATTGGATACCAATCATATTGACGAACGTCACCATAAAATTGTGTCAATCCACCATTAATACCGATTGACCATTTTTTATAGGCTTTTTTTGGAACAGATGCACCAGCGTCCGCAGTTGTACCGCCTGCAATAGAATTCATCGCAATGCTGGTGGCTAAAGTTAGTAACAGTAATCCTTTTCTCATTTTATTTTTGGTTGTGGTTTGTATATTCTACAACAAAGTAGGCGCAAAAGTATTATTTTTTCTTTTCAATACGACATTTTACTGAAAAAAAAATACTTTTTAGGCAAAATTGACACCTATTGGGTATTTATTTGAAAGTATCTCCTTGATTTTCAAATAATCTTGAGGATTTTCGACAAAATCTAAATTTTCAGCGTCGATTAGAATAATTCTTTGTCCTGTTTGTTGTTTAAAGAATGTCAAATACCCCTTATTAATTCCCTCTAAATAATCTGAACTTATCCCTTGTTCATAAGACCTTCCTCTTTTTCGAATATTACGTAATGCTCTCTCGGGACTTATATGCAAATAAACCCATAAATCAGGCTTAGGAACTTGTTGGAAAATAATCTTATATAGGGTCTGAAATAACTTTTGCTCATCCATACCTAAAGTATTACTTGCAAAAATCAAGGATTTCATAACATGGTAATCGGAAATAGTAAAATTGGTAAATAAGTCCTGGACCGATAATTCATTATTAATATGTTGAAACCGTTCTGCCAAAAAAGATAATTCCAATGGAAATGCATATTGATCGGGGTTAGCATAAAACTTAGGCAAAAATGGATTGTCTTCAAATTTTTCCAAAACCAAATTGCCATTGAACTCTTCCGATAACATTTTAGCCAAAGTGGTTTTTCCACTGCCTATAATTCCTTCAATTACTATATAATTATATCCAAACATGTTAATTTACCTCCAAACCCGAAATTGAATTTCTGCTGGATCCGGTTACACTTGACCAAACATTTTCAAATCCATTTAATTTTAAACATCCTAAAAAGCCAAAAATCAAGGCTTCCTT
>JAIBAJ010000069.1 GCA_019695265.1 Bacteroidia bacterium
GCATCAATACAATGAATTACTATGAAAGGTAGAAAATATACCAATTCCTGATCAGCTATTCTATATTTATCGCCACTCAAAATTAAGTTTAGCTAATATTCAAATGTAGGAATAAAACAATTGCAAAGAATGGTTTTATTGGCGTTAAAAAATCCTTTCTCGACTGCCCTCGTTACAAACGTGGGCGAGTGGGGGTTTTTGTTCCTTTCTGGTAAACATATTAAACCATTGAACAATTGTAGAGGTTAGGTAATACAGTTGTTCTTGATCGGCAATTCTATAGTTGTCTCCACTCATAAATTGAGTTTAAACTTAGGTTTAAGCAACAAACTCAAACAAAATGTACTATAAAAAAGATTTGTTTATGATGATAGTTGGCGTAAAAAACCCCTTTCTCGACCGCAACCTTTACAAACGTGGGCGAGTGGGGGCCGGGATTTCCAGCATCGTAGCCCGATAATTCGGGCAATGTACATGAAGTATAGAATATGGTATTGTCTAAGGTTTGGTATTGCATGGGCACCTGTTTACTCATAAATAATAACCTTCTCCCGTAGCAGCCCCCCCCGCATCTTACCTCTACAAAATATAACCCTTCATTTAAAAGTGGCAGGTTATATTGCTTTACTCCTTGCGTGTAGAAACCTTTGTGCTGCCAAACTATTTGCCCTGCGCAATTGGTAAGTATAATTTCTAAAGGTTTATAGCTTTCTTCCAATTCTATAAGCAATTGTCCTCCGTGTATAAATGCTTTGCCGGTTAAATATTTTAGTTCGCTAATACTAGTTAGGCTGTCTAAGTCTATGACGAAAACATCATCGATTAGGTAATATGCTGCCTCAAATTCGCCTAATCCATCATCCACAGAAACAGTATCGGTTAAAGAATCAAGGAAAAAATTACCTATTGTTATATATTGTAAACTATCCTCAATTAATTGAATAGTATCCGCCACAAGCATCCATTCTGTTCTAGATGTTAATGGATTGTTTGGTTTATTTACCATTTGCGGCAACGTATCAATTACCAATTCATCATTTCTGCTAACAGGGTCTTTAGAAAAAAAAACTCCAAGATTGTTTACGGCTGTTCTGCAATAATTATCCCGTAAATTGCAGTAAAATCCAACAAAATATTGTTTTCTTATATCTTGTCTTAATATCTCTTTTAACTTTATCTGAAAATACTCCCTTAAATTTTTGCTATTTCGATTAAAAGTATGTTGTCCACAATAAGCAACACCTGTTTTGGCCTCTTGATAGCCACAAGCATTTTCAGGAACACTGCTTGAATTTAGTTCCCCGTTATAACAAGCATTATAATAATCAGGCGAACCTTGCGTTGGATTAATCCAACCAATGGCAAAAGGCACTTGGTTTGGAGCAAAAGGACACTGACTATATTCCTCAAAACTTGGATTGGGTACTAAATTTTGACACAGGGTATCAAAGGAAATTGAAAGAAAAAGCAATAATAAATAAATTCTCATTTTATAATTATAAGTTTTTCATTATTTCTCAATATAGCGTTTATGTATATTCTAACAATATAGGTTCCAATAGGTATATTGGATAATGACTTGATTTGTTTACCCTTTGTATTCCTTAAATTGAAGGTTTCAACGGTTTTTCCTAAAATGTCCACAAATTCAATTTTGGCCGAATCACCTTCGTTTAATTGCAATTCAAATGCTAATTCATTACTTGTTGGATTAGGATAGAACTTAACCCATTGAGAAATATAAAACTGGCCAACTTGGGCCGAAGGATCTTCAACACGTAATAATCCAGTAAAACCACAAGAATCCGAATATACTATACTAAAACTATCTAAAGAAGCAGTGAAAGCTCTTGCCATATAAACGGCTGGGCCATCAGTAATTGGACATTTATTTGCAATGGCACGAATTGTTTCAATACTTGTCAGATTGAATTTGCTTTCAGTATAAAGAAAAGGAAATGAATTTTGTATAGTATCTGGAAGAATACTATCAAGCAATGTTTGAAAATTTAGATAGATACTATCTAGCACTAAAGAAGTATCTGCTTGCTTTTCCAAAGTTATTTTTAGCAAATTCGATAGATTTTCTTCAGATTCATTTACAGTAGTAATAGTTTGGATTGTTTCAAGATAATCTTGGATTTCTGCTATATTATTATTTTTATTCCATCTAGGAAAGAAATTTAATGCCCTGTCCAGTTTTCCCATATTACTATTTTGGCAGCTATCCTTAAAGGCTATTAATCCACTATCGGTAGTAGAATTTCCATTATTTAAAGTTAATAATTGATAGCTTCCGCGTAAATTCATCCATTTAACTGAATTTGGATTGGTTGGTTGAAAAATTGAATCAGAAAGTTCCGTCAAACATTTCAATTCAATATCCTCCACTTCAGGTATAACTATGGAACCATTTTCTGTTGGACAATCATATGAATTAGCACTCATTGAAGATTGTATTGCAATCATGCACAAAGAATTTACGTTTGTTGGAATATAATTCGAAGGAGAATTGGCTCCATTCCTAAAAAACACCTTGTACTGGTTTGCATTTGTCAAATTCACTCCATGCCCATAGGTATTATTCACCCAAATATTATCATTGGGTGTATCAAGCGAACCAACATCTCCAATTACACCGCCGTTGCTTAAATACAACCCAATGGCGTTTGTATTCATTTCATTCTTCACCATCCAACTTGGGTTACTGGCACCACTAAAGGTAAATCCTCTATACACATCCTGGCTGGTGTTACAAACAAAGAAATTATGGCCAATGGAAGAGTAAAAGCCTGCATTGTTATTTGTATTTATTCCTATGCCACTGCCCTTTACAAAGTTGTTATAAACCCCGGCACCATGCATATTATACAACTGTATTCCTTTATTTAAAATATTGTTTCCTGAAATTGTAGGTTGGTTACCTACCGGAGGCGCGCTACCGGTTGGCGGATTGATATAATTACCAGCAATTTGAGAACCAAACAAAAAGCCCGAAGAAGTTACAATCCCGTTTAAAGTAATTCCATTGTTAACATTGTAAATGTAGTTGTCGGAAATTACTGCGCTGTTGCCACTTGGCAAGGCTTCCATCCAAATTAAACCATAGGTGTTTAGGGTTGTTGAATTTCTGTAGGCAATTAGATTTGAACTCAAATTCGTACTCGTTGGATAATTCATTGCCCCAAAAATCCCGGCCTGGCAATTTTGTACCTGGTTTTCCTTTACTGTTATCGTTGCACCTTTATTGTTCACTAAATTTATCCCTGAATTACTATACTGTCCATTTCCCAAATTTACTTCATTATTTTCAATGGTCACGCTTTGTTTGTAATTCTCCACCTTTATTTACCTGGATTTCTTTCCACAGGTATTGGCAGGCCTTTTTTTCTTTTTTTGGGGGTTCCCCTGCGGGTCGGGCTTTACGTTGCAATCTTTTTGCTCGTACCTCGACAAAAAGGATTTCCACTTCAATCCCTAACCCGGGTGCTTTCTAAAAATTGTGATGCGGGAATTGGCTTTTGTGCTTTCTATATCTATTCCAATATCCAAAGATACTATTTTACCAGAATTTTCCCTCTGCTGACCCCAGCCTGCCAATAGTAGATGCCTTGGTCAAGCGAAAGTTCAATAGTTTCTTTGTTTTGCTTTGGAATATGCTCATACACCAACTGCCCGATGGTGTTGTAAATGCTTAGTTTGCTTGGTCTGCCGGTGCTTTCTATTACCCATTTTTGGTCTTCTGTTTGGTAAAATTTGCAGTTCGCTTGGATGGGTTCAGGGATGCCGATGCTTGTGTCGATTTCGGTTACGGAAACGTCGTCGATGAAATAGTAGGCCCTACAACAATTATTATCGATTGAGGGTTCTCCGATTGTATCATAAATCACATCTTCATGACTTAAAAAATTGCCGATTGTTAGAAATTTTTCTCCTCCTTTAGCAACATATTCACCCTGTATTTTTGTCCAATTAACAGTATCAATTATTGGCACATCAATAGGAGAAGAGACATTAGGGGGAATAATAATTGGAATATTATTGTTTATTATTAAACTATCAGAAGATAAATATGCAGCTATCCCTGCTATTCCAATATGAAACCAAACATTTATTGCTGGGGAAGCATAAAATTCCACCTTATATCTCTTTCCAATTATCAAAGAATTTGACAACCCTATTTCAATGTATTCACGCCCCTCATTCGGAAATTGTGGTAAATAAACACAGATACCAGCATATCCATTCCCGGTTCTTGGTATTTGACTGCCAGCTTGATTGAAAGGAACAGAATACAATGGATTATTTGAGCAAGAGTTCCAAACATCAGAACTTCCCCCTAAACCTATATTTGCATAAGGTTGAAACCACGGCGCTGCCTGTACTAATTTATTCCAACCTACATCACAAGTATCCAAATCTTCAAAGCTACCATTCGGCACGAGATTAGTTTGTGCTTTTGATAAAAAGGATAACCAAATAAAAATGAGGCAAACTATTATTTTACAATACATAATTTTGAGAAATATTTAATGGTTCCATTAACTTTAAAGTTCATTAAGTATATACCACTTTGCAAATTTGTGGTGTTAATTTGCTTAATTCTATTTTCCTTTTGGGTATTAGTTGTTAATACCCTCCTACCCGAAAGGTCATAAAATGTTATAGTTCCATCGCTTGTTTCATCCAATATATATTCAAAAGTCAATTCTTCGGTTGCTGGGTTGGGATACAATCTAAAATATTCGGATGTGATACTATTGTTAGATGCTTGCTCCTCCACTCTATAAAACGAACTGTCCTGTGACAATTCACAGATATTGTAATAGTGAATATTAAAGGTATCTAACCCTTCCAAAATATCTCTTGCAGTATAAACCCAAGGCCCATAAACAGATGGGCAAAGTTGGGCAACTGTTTCCAACTCTTCCTTTTCAGTTGAAGTGTAGGATGTGTCATTTAACACTGCCTTACTAAACAAATATTTGTTCACTTTTTTTAGAATAGATGAGATTGTATCAATGGGGATGATAGAATCATTTGCATCATATAAAATTTCCGCCTCTCTTAATCCCATTCCTGTAAATTGCTTCATATTCAAATCCATGAGTTTACCCCATGGACTATATCGGAATGTATCCGCAAATGCTGTTATAATTGTATCGGCTTGTGTAGCAGAGTCGGTTTTATAGGCCATATATAATCCTAATCTATACAATGTTTTCGAATCTGGGAAGCTATCCGGAACAACTATAGAATCAATTGCAATCAACCGTTCTATAATAGGGGGCGGGACAACTATATTTAAGTAAGGGCAGCCAGGTAAATCTGAACTTGCTCCGCCATTAAATACTATTGGCATAGGAGGTGTAATATTACTTCCAGAAATAAATGACCCAACCGACAACACATTCATCGTACACGGCTGAGCACTAATAGCCGTATACCCATGAAAATCGCTCCCAGTCATTCCACTAAACGTAGTTCCATTTCCTTGGTCGCCGCCGTTTAACAAACTTCCTCCTTGCAATTGAATCGCCTTCATTTTGGCCGTTGTGCGGTTAAAGTGGTTGTTATTGCCTTTGGTGCCTGCATTGTTGCCTATGGAAAGCCAACCAATGCCTGTATTGGTTATGGAGTTATCAAATATGCCCTTTGAACTTTGGTTGTTAGCAATTCCAATTCCCTTGGTCCAATTCCAATAATTGGTGGTGCTACTGGTCAAGGCACCTTGAATGGTGTTGCAAGTTATTCTAAATCCAAATGAACTTTCCACAACAATTCCACCAGGCTGCATTTGCAGGTTTGTATTACCACTATTGGGATCTGAATTGTAGTTTTTTATTCTTACATTATTATGGTCAATTGAAACTCCAGCCATGTTCCTTGCATAAATCCCCAGTCGCTGTCCAATATTTCCACTGCCCATATCGATGTTGTTGTATCGGATTCGGTAGGGCAAGGGATTGTTAACCGCCGTTGCTTCCGATACAAAAATCCCATCCGGATGGTAAGATGCATTAACTCCGCTCAGATTACTTATGACATTGTTATTGATAGTAAGACCCGCGCTCGACCTCGTTTGCAACGAGGTCGGTTGAGAAATTGGTCTCTGACCGATATTATTATCATTCATGCTTGGATTTTTGTAATTTATACTTTTCCATTTCCATCATTATAATCCACGGCACAGCTATATAGATATTCATGCTGCTACTACACAATCATTTGTCTTGCATCAATACAATGAATTACTATGAAAGGTAGAAAATATACCAATTCCTGATCAGCTATTCTATATTTATCGCCACTCAAAATTAAGTTTAGTTAATATTCAAATGTAGGAATAAAACGATTGCAAAGAATGGTTTTATTGGCGTTAAAAACGCCTTTGTCGACCGCCCTCGTTACAAACGTGGGCGAGCGTTCGTTCCTCTTCTATTTCTAATTGGCGCATTTACCAATGTTATTCCCGGCGTTTACCAATCTAAACATATAAAAAGCATTTGGACTATTTATAAATTAAAAGCGGCATTGGAGGTTCAGGTGGCAAACCTAAACCAGCTTGCCCTCTCGCTTCTTACTAAACCTTTGTTCGATGGCAAACTGTTTGGGTTTGCACCCCGGGCAACGATAGAGCCAGGTAGCCCACAGTTACCCGACGGCGCTAGCCTAGGGTGACGAGGACTACAGGCGATAGCGTGACCCGAACGCCCATACAGGACCGCTGAACAGTTGCAAACCCTTGGTTGGGCGTGAAGGGGGCCCGCCAAAAACTTAAAAAAATCAGGATTCGGAATTGGCTTTATAATCCTTTAGAAAGGCTTGACAGGCAAAGGCCAGCGACTGCTCCAACGGAATATAAGTATAACCGGTTTCGCGATGAAATTTTTGGGCAGAATAGGTGTTGCTTTGAATGTTTCGGATTCGTTCCTGATGCGAAGGGTTGAGAATTCGATAGCGTCCAAGCCGAAAAAACCAATGGGCCAGAACCATGAGAAATCTCAGTTTAATAGCGCGGTTAGGAGGAAATTCGGAAGAAATACCTAAGTGTTTACCCATTATTTGATAGGCCAATTGATACTTATTGTTAGACTCATTAACGAGGTAGGCTCCACTTAATTTGGATGAATAGGCCAATACCGTTATCCGAGCCAAATCGCGCACATCAATAAATGCATTGCTGCCCCGGTGCGATTTTCGGGTTCCTTCGGCAATTTTTTTAAATGTCCGGCCAAAACCTTCATTCCAGTTGCTCGGACCAACAATAACCGGAGGGATTAATACCACGGCATCCAGTCCTTGCTTTGCTCCTTTCCACACTTCTTGCTCGGCTGCTTGCTTGCTTTGGGCATAAGGACTGTTGAAAACCGATTCGCGGTAGATGGAGGATTCATCATAGTGGCGCCGGTCATGGTATCGGCCAAGTGCCTCAATGGTGCTGATGTGGCAAAGCTTTTCCACCTTTTTTTCCAGACAAAGCTTTACCACATTGGCAGTTCCCTCCCGGTTAATGGAGAACAAATCTTGCTTGCTGCCATGTGCCAATCCGGCGCAATGCACTACATAATTAACCGGTTCAATTGCTTTTATAAAGGTTTCGGGCTTGCGAATATCGCCCCAATGCCAATGGATACCCAAAAAAGCCTTTACTTGTTCCTCGCCATAATGCCGGGCAATTTTGGCCGCTTGTTGCACATGGTTGGGAGATTCGGAAATGCCACTTACCTTCCAACCCTGGTTTAAAAATTCCAATACCAGGTGCAATCCCACAAAGCCGGTAGCTCCGGTAATACAAACCGTTTTTTCCATTCGGGCAAAAATGCAGGAATAATGAATAGGAAAAGCCTATGTTTTTGTTTCTTTGCACACATGTCTGACAACGATACCAGCATAAACCTCAATAAGTTTATCAGCGATACCGGAATTTGTTCGCGAAGAGGTGCTGAGAAGTATATTTTAGAAGGCCGGGTAAAAATCAATGGAAACCCCACCCAGCTTGGCAATCGGGTTAGGCCGGGTGATGTGGTAACACTGGACGGAAAACCCCTTAATGCTGCTCCCAAATTGTTGTATTTGGCATTTCATAAGCCGGTTGGAATTACCTGTACTACCGAAACCCATATCCCAGGAAACATTATCAGTTACATCAACCATCCTCAGCGTTTGTTTCCTATTGGCCGACTGGACAAAGATTCGGAAGGTTTGATATTTTTAACCAACGACGGGAATATAGTCAATAAAATACTTAGAGCCGGTAACAACCACCAAAAGGAATATATTGTTACCGTCAATAAACCCATAACCCCTGAATTTATTAAACGAATGGGTAATGGGGTTCCCATATTAGATACCATAACCCAAAAGTGCAAAGTGACCCAATTAGGCAAGTTTTCGTTTAACATTGTACTTACTCAGGGTTTAAACAGGCAAATACGCAGAATGTGCGAATATTTAGGGTATGAGGTACAGAAACTAAAACGAATACGTATCATGAACATTCGGTTAGATGATATTAAAAAGGGCGAATGGCGTTATCTGAACGAAAAGGAAATGCAGGAAATACAGGCTATGCTGGTAGATTCGAAAAAAACGGCTTAGTTAAGGCTTTTGGCAAGCGTGGCAAAAATTATATGGCGGCCTAATGCTTTTTTCATGAGGGAATTTTGAAAAGGTAAACCCGAAGGTGACAACTATTTTTCTAATGTGTTTTATGCGGGCCCCCTCCGCCCAAAAAGCATTTTGCAAAACCCTAATCAACCTGCATGGGCGTTCGGGTCACGCTATCGGCTGTAGTCCTCGTCCCCCTAGGCTAGCGCCGTCGGTGTCCTGTGGGCTACTTGCCTCTATCGTTGCCCGATGCGTTACCTATCAACGTCAATTTTAACCCAAGTGGTCAAGGTATCTATTTTCTTAGCTAGCAGGTAGGATCTGCCGAAATATACTTAACCAATTCAACAAATGCCGGATGGAAGCCGGAGTAGATTATTATTTCGAATTGGGGATAATACCACTTTAATTTTGGCTTTTTAATCAGGGTATAGATGTTCAAATTACCGGGTAAGGATTAGAAGAAAATAACAAGCTTTAAGAAATCGGAAGGTTTAGATGAAAGGTTTGAGAAAGGGATGTTGAAAAAAGATTGGGAGGAAAGTTGGGAGAGAAGAAGAATGTTTATTTTTCTTATATGACGGTTTAAACCGTCATTAAGGGGCGGTTAAAAAAAATTGGCAAGCAGGTACACTTCCGGAGCAGGTTTCGAAAGCTGCATTTCCAATTAAACACCGGAAACTTAAAATGTTTAGTCCGGTTGGTATAACACAGGAGTTTTTACTCCGGTTTTTTTAAAAACAAAATCAATAACTTCAAAAAATGAATGTTGGGATTGTTAGCAAAAGGTTAATTTTGGAGTTTATGAATGATTTGGGTATAAATTCGCCCCCAGTATAAACATGTCCAATAATCCTACCACTACCACTCCAACCCTAGTTGTGTCTAAGAAGGCGCAAAACCTAATCGGTTCGGAGATTATTAAACTTGCGGGAGAAATCCGAGAAAAAATTAAGCAAGGAGAAAAAATTCATAACTTAACCATTGGTGATTTTGATCCCAAGGTGTTTGCCATTCCGTCCGAATTAAAGGATGAAATTGTAAAGGCTTACCAATCCGGCGAAACAAACTATCCGGAAGCAAACGGGGTAGCAGAATTAAGAAAGGCTGTTTCAAGCTATTTAAAAACGTTTGGAGGTTTGGATTACAGTGCCGACCAGGTTTTGATTGCCGGTGGCGCCCGTCCGCTCATATATGCAACTTACCAAACCCTGGTTGATCCGGGCGAAACGGTTATTTTTCCGGTTCCATCGTGGAATAACAATCACTATGCCTATTTGAGCCATGCCAAGGCAGTTGTAATAGAGACCAAGCCTGAAGAAAATTTTATGCCAACGGCAGATCAGTTGGCGCCTTACATTTCGGAGGCTACCCTGATCGCTATTTGTTCTCCGTTAAATCCAACCGGAACGATATTTTCAAAAGAATCGCTGGAGGCTATTTGCGATTTGATATTAGCAGAGAATGCACGTCGTGCACCCGGTCAAAAACCATTGTATCTGATGTACGATCAAATTTACTGGGCATTAACTTTTGGGGATGCAAAACACTATGACCCTGTAAGCCTTCGTCCGGAAATGCGTCATTATACTGTTTTTATCGATGGTATGTCTAAGGCCTTTGCTGCAACCGGAATTCGGGTGGGTTGGTCATTTGGTCCGCCCCTCATCATTGATAAAATGAAATCCATTTTGACACATATTGGTGCCTGGGCTCCCAAAGCCGAACAAGTGGCATCTGCCAAATACATGGAGAACCATGAATGGATTCGGTCCTACAACACCGAAATCAATAGTAGGGTTGAACGTAGGTTGGTTGGGTTTCACAATGGGTTTCAGAAATTGAAAAGCGAAGGACATGCGGTGGATAGTATTTCGCCACAAGGTGCGATTTATCTCACAGTTCGTTTTTCGTTGCATGGTATGAAAACCCAGGATGGAACTGTATTAGCCACCACCAAAGATGTGACCAAATACCTGTTGGATGAGGCAAAAATAGCGTTAGTGCCATTTTATGCGTTTGGCTCATCGGCCGAAAGCGATTGGTATCGACTGTCGGTTGGAACCTGCCGCTCGGAAGATATCGAACCTATGATGGCTTCTTTGCGTATAGCGCTCGAAAAACTATCCAGGTAGTTTGAAAAACATCCATTTTAGACTTAGGTAATCCCTCGAAATGAAAAACAATTACGTGGTTATCATGGCCGGAGGAGCTGGAACACGCTTTTGGCCCATGAGCCGTGCCGAGAAACCCAAACAATTCTTAGATATTCTTGGAACGGGTAAGACCCTGCTTCAACAAACTTACGACAGGTTTATTCCTGAATTTGCCAAGGAGAATATTTATGTGGTAACGAATGAAGCCTATGGCGATTTGGTGAGAGAGCAATTGCCCGATTTAACCGATCAGCAAATTTTGCTGGAGCCAAGCAGAAAAAATACCGCACCTTGTATTGCTTATTCGGCCTATAAACTGCATCAAATTAATCCGGATGCTGTGATGGTTGTTGCAAGCAGCGATCATTTAATTTTGAATGAAATTAATTTCAAACAAGTGATCATGAAGGCTGTTAATGCAGCTTCTGCCAAAGACAGCCTGATAACCATTGGCTTAAAGCCTTCTCGTCCGGATACCGGCTATGGTTATATTCAATTCAACGAAGAGGAATCCCACCCGATGGATCAAGAGCTGTTCAAGGTAAAAACATTTACCGAGAAGCCAGAATATGAAATGGCTAAATTCTTTTTGCAGTCGGGCGATTTTCTGTGGAATTCGGGTATTTTTGTTTGGAGTACCCAAGCCATAGTGGAGGCGTTTGAAAAATACCAACCCGAATTGGCCGGTTTGTTTGGAGATGAAAAAGAGAAGTACAATACTCCGGAAGAAAAGGGTTTGATTGAAAAGGCCTTTAATGTGTGCAAAAACATTTCGGTCGATTATGCCATAATGGAAAAAGCCGACAATGTTTTTGTGCTTGGTGCTGATTTTGGATGGAGCGACCTGGGTACCTGGGGCTCTTTGTACGAACATTCCAATAAAACCGGTGAAGGAAATGCCATCAGTGGCAAAAATGTAATCTTGTACGACACGAAAAATTGTGTAATTAAAATGCCTAAGGATAAGCTGGTGGTATTGGAAGGCTTAGACGATTACATTGTGGTAGAAAACGATAATATTCTCCTGATTTGCAGAAAAAATCAAGAACAGCAAATTCGCCAGATTGTGAATGATGTGAAAATCAACAAGGGCGAAAAATTTGTATAAAAAGCTAATTTTATGAAAGCAGCATTTATTGTTTCCGGTTGCCGAACACCCATAGGTAACTTTGGAGGCAGCCTGTCTTTGGTACGTCCGGACGATATGGCTGCCTGGGTTTTAAAGGCTTTATTGGAAAAGAACCCGGGATTAGACCCTGCAGCAATAGCCGATGTAATAATGGGTTGTGCCAATCAGGCCGGAGAAGATAACCGAAATGTTGCCCGTATGGCCAGTTTGCTTGCAGGTTATCCAATCTCTGTTCCGGCAGAAACGGTCAATCGCCTTTGTGCTTCCGGACTATCGGCGGTTATGAATGCTGCACGTGCCATTCAATGCGGCGATGGCGATGTATTGGTGGCCGGCGGGGTAGAAAATATGACCCGTAGCCCCTGGGTAATGAGTAAAACTTCCACCCCTTTTGGTAGAGATGCCCAATTGTTTGATTCTTCCTTTGGTTGGAGATTTGTTAATCCCCTAATGAAAGAAAAATATGGGATCGATGCCATGGGGGAAACAGCCGAAAATTTGGTTGATATACACCACATTTCTCGCGAAGACCAGGATGCTTTTTCGGTATGGAGCCAACAAAAGGCAGCACAGGCACAACTAAACGGACGATTGGCCAAAGAAATTGCACCACTTTCGCTAAGTTTAAAAAAGGGCGAAACCCGTTTGTTTGATCAGGATGAGTTTGTTAAACCTTCTACTACCATGGAAGGCCTGGCCAAATTGAAACCTGCCTTTCGTAAAGAAGGAACAGTTACTGCAGGAAATGCCTCCGGACTAAACGATGGCGCTGCTGCCTTGTTGCTCGCAAATGAAAACGCAGCAAAAGAATTTGGACTTACTCCTTTGGCAAGGGTGGTTAGCATGGGTGTTGTTGGAGTAGAACCCCGAATCATGGGAATTGGTCCGGTTGGAGCAACCCATCAAGCCTTAAAAAAGGCCGGTTTAACTTTAGACCAAATGGATGTTATTGAACTTAATGAAGCCTTTGCTGCCCAATCCCTGGCGGTTACCCGAAGTTTAGGTTTGGCAGATAAGGATTCCAGAATTAATCCAAACGGAGGGGCTATTGCACTTGGACATCCACTGGGAATGAGTGGAGCCAGAATAGCTTTTTCGGCCGCACTGGAACTTCAAGAAAAGAATCTCCGGTATGCTTTGGTAACCATGTGTATTGGTGTTGGACAAGGTTATGCCCTTATTTTAGAAAAAGCCTAGCATGTTAAGGGTAAGCCTGATACAAGCAGATTTGATATGGGAAAACCCGGCTGAAAACAGGCGAAGTTTTGAAGAAAAAATCAAGGCTTTGATAGGCTTAACCGATTTAATTCTCTTACCCGAAATGTTTACTACCGGTTTTAGTATGAAACCGGGAAGTATGGCCGAATCTTTTCCGGGCCCAACCCTGGATTGGATGATGGAAATGGCTCAAAAAACAGGTGCTTGTGTATGCGGAAGTGTAATGACCCTGGAAAAGGAAAATTACTACAACCGCTTGTTTTTTGCCAAACCCAATGGAACCTATCAATCTTACAACAAACGCCATTTGTTTAGGATGGCAGGTGAAGATTTGGAATATTCAGCCGGCGAAGAACGACTGGTAGTAGAATGGAAAGAGTGGAAAATAATGCCTTTGATATGCTATGATTTGCGTTTTCCTGTTTGGAGCCGAAATACACATTTTGGAAGTCAAGAGAAAGGACTGGTATATGATTTATTACTCTATGTGGCCAATTGGCCCGAACGTAGAAATATAGCCTGGAAAACCTTGTTGCCGGCTCGGGCGGTAGAAAACCTGTGTTATGTGGCAGCGCTAAACCGGGTGGGTGTTGATGGTTCAGGATTGAGTTACTCGGGCGATAGTGCTATTTACGATTATTTGGGCCAGAAAATCAGCACGGTTCAACCTCATTCAGAAACCATCGAAACCTGTGTTTTGGATAAAGCAACGCTGGACGATTTTAGAAAGCAATTTCCGGCCTGGATGGATGCAGATTTAATTCGATAACAATCCCGAAACACCTTGCCACGATTCAGGCTTTGTCCGAACGAATATTTCATTGAAAAGCCAAGGTTTGAAATCAATATTCGTTTATTTTAGCCGTATGAAAATCAATGGTTTAATCTTGGTTTTGAGCGTGGTGTTCGGAATTAATGCAACTGCCCAAAACCTTCCTCATCAACTTACACCTCAAGAGAAGGAGAGGATGCAGACCTATTTGGAGTCGTTCCAACACCGGAATTCCCAAGCAGGTAATTTCCTGGTTTTTGACCCTCCTGCTTCCAAAGTTAGGGCTGCTGCCGAATGGGAAGAAATTGATGGATTATTGGTTACCTGGACAAGCTATTTACCTACCGTTCGGGAAATTATTCGCTGGGCCAGACTGGAAACTACGGTATGGGTGGTTTGTTCAGATAGTAATGCAGTAAAGAATAGTTTAACCAACAACAACATTCCTTTATCCAACATCAGGTATTTGCAAATAAATTTCGATTCGGTTTGGTCGCGCGATTATGGTCAGTGGAATGTTTATACCAACGATGTAGATAGTTTGTATATGGTAGATTGGATCTATAACCGACCTCGCCCGGATGATGACGTAGTGCCTGAATTTCTTTCTGATGTCACCCAAATTCCCATGTTCTCTCTAACTCAATCGCCCAATGATTTGACCCATACCGGTGGAAATTACATGGTTGATGGTTACGGAACAGCCTTTTCTTCTGAATTGATTTTAGATGAAAATCCAACCAAAACCCAGGCCCAAATAGATACCATCATGAAGCATTTTATGGGAATTCAACGCTATGTAAAAATGCCTACTCTGCCTTACGATGGTATTCATCATATTGATATGCACCTGAAATTGCTGGACGAAGAAACCTTGTTATGGGCTGAATATCCAAATGGTGTTGCAGATGGTCCTCAAATTGAAGCAAACTTGCAATATGTTCAGAGTAACTATCCTTCTGTTTTTGGGACCCCGTATAAAATTGTCCGAATTCCTAGTCCACCCGAAATCTGGAATGGTAACGAATATTATCCGGATAACCAAGGCGCTTACCTTACCTATACCAATGCGGTTTTTGTGAACAAAACGGTTTTGGTTACTCAGTATTATACAGCCTATGATACGATTGCCCGACGGATTTGGGAAACCGCTTTACCCGGCTACAAAATTCAATTTATTGATTGCAATGATATTATCCAGGCCAGTGGGGCCTTGCATTGTATTACCAAGGAAGTTATGTCGTCCGATCCTTTGCTGATTACTCATCAGGCTTTGCACGACACCTACAATACAACCAACGATTACAGGGTAGATGCCTGGATTAAACACCGCAGCGGAATTGCTTCTGCTACCTTATTTTATACTACGGATACTACTCAGGCTTACCAATCGGTTGCCATGAGTTTAACCAATGCCGGCACCAATACCTGGACAGGCTTTATTCCTGCTCAAGTACCTGGAACCAAGGTATATTATTATGTTGCAGCACAAAGCAATTCGGGTAAATCTCAGGTTAGGCCTATGCCCGCACCACAAGGTTATTGGAAGTTCGAGGTGTTGGGTCCGGTTTCAACTTTTGAACCTACTGCAGAATTGTCAGTCAATCTTTTCCCAAATCCATCCAATGCCTTGGTTTGCTTAAATTTAAACAGAAAGCACAGCATTCCGGTGGAAGCCAGTATTTACAATGCCATCGGACAACAGGTAGGTCGTTTTTCTGCCGCAAGTCTGGATACCGGAAATAAGAAATTGTTTTTTGATAGTTCGGCTCTGGCTCCGGGTGTTTATACCGTCGTAGTTAGCACTGAACAGGAAACGAAATCCTTAAAGCTGGGAGTAAAGTAAGGCCAATCAAATTTTGTTTCGTAAAATGGTATTATAGGGGTTTAATTTCCCCCAACAATTTTATCGTACTTGATGGCATTTCCGGGGTCAATGGCCTTCATTTTTTGGGCTATTTGCGCTTGAATATCCGGAGCGGTATTGGTTCTGAAAATATTGATGATTTCATCGCCTTTGGCATTGAAAACAAATTGAAGCAAGAACGAGTTTGGTTGGTCTTTGGCAACTTTCTGAATATCGTCGATACACTGCATAATCACCTTTTTTCCATCTTCCAACTTGTCGGTCATTACATCCAAACCTTGGCGGTGGTAATTATACATTGCTTCCCGAATTAGCACAAAACGTGGGTTTAGGATGTTTTCAGAGAACCAATATCTGTTTCGGTTGTTATCGAATGCTTTCCAGCCTTTTTCAGCCGCATTTTGGGCGTTGTTTACAATGGTAACTGCCTTTTGAAAATTGGCTTCTCCTCCTTTTTTAGAAAAGGTTTCATAATCCATCCCAACGATCATATTGGCATAAAAAGCGAGTACCGAAATGAGGTTGCCGTTGTAAGTGTTTTCGTTAAAAATAAAAGGTTGATTGGCTACATATTGAAATTGAAAATCTGGATCCAGGTGGTTGATTACCACGGTGTTGTAGTTGGTCTTGTAAACAGGCCTTCTGCTTTGAATTTGTATAGTGCCTTTAAATTCTTCTGTACTTACCCTTTCTTGCACATTAATAAGGATGCTGCACTCAATTTTTTCTTCTTGTTTAAATTGGTCACCATTGGTCCAGCGGGTATTATTCATGAAATCCGCCACCTGTTTTTTTAAAACATCAAAAATGGTTTTATCCCCGTTAATTTGTTGGGCATTTATGGTTACCTGGCAATTCAACTCCTGGGCGGAGCTTAAACCCGGAATTCCAAGGAAGATGATAAATAGGATTTTCTTTAGCATGGTTTATGGGGCTAAGGTAGCTACTTTTTCAAGGATTATTTCTGCAATGGCAGTTTTGGGTAACAATTGCGATTTTTCAATGGTTTTATCTTTGGTTATGAGAGTAACTTCATTGGTATCGTGTCCAAAACCTGCACCTGGAGTGCGAAGGGAGTTTAATATTACTAAATCCAGGTTTTTCTTTTCCAATTTTCCCAAGGCATATTCCAATTCATTTTGAGTTTCGAGGGCAAAGCCGACTAATACCTGATGGGGCTTTTTTATTTTCCCTAAGCCGCCTAAAATATCTTTAGTTTTTTCCAGTACCAGGGTCAGAGGCTGGTCTTTCTTCTTCATTTTTTCTGTAGCAACCTGGGCCGGTTTATAATCGGCCACGGCGGCGGCCATAATACAGATGTCAACATCAGGAAAAAGCTCGTGAATGGCATTAGACATGTCTTCTGCCGAAACCACATTGGTTCGTTGTATGGAAGGGTTGGAGGCAATGGTGGTTGGTCCACATACCAAATGAACTTCAGCCCCCATTTTTTGGGCTTGGTTAGCCAGGGCTATTCCCATTTTTCCGGTACTATGATTGCCTATAAATCGAACCGGATCAATAGCCTCATAGGTTGGTCCGGCCGAAATAAGCACTCTTTTCCCTTTTAATAGTTGGGTTCGGTTAAAATGTTGTTGAAGCGAAATAAGAATATGTTCCGGTTCAGCCATGCGCCCCTCTCCGCTAAGACCCGATGCCAGTTCACCCGATTCGGCCGGAATAAGAATAGTTCCTCGTTCCTGCAAGGTTTGTATATTGGCTTGGGTAGAAGGGTGTTTATACATATCTAAATCCATGGCCGGGGCAAATAAAACCGGACAACGTGCCGAAAGAAAACAGGCAAGCAACAGGTTGTCGCAAATTCCATAAGCCATTTTGGTAATGGTGTTGGCTGTGGCAGGAGCAATGACCATGGCATCGGCCCAAAGACCAAGCTCTACATGGTTGTTCCAACTTCCGTCGGTAGAAGAATAAAATTCGCTTAATGCCGGATTTTTGCTTAAAGTGGCCAGGGTTAATGGCGAAATAAAGCTTTGTGCAGCCGGGGTCATTACCACCTTAACTTCTGCACCGTTTTTAACCAACAAACGAACCAGCACAGCCGATTTATAAGCAGCTATGCCTCCACAAACGCCAACTAGTATTTTTTTGCCTTTCAACATGGCAGCACCCATTAACAAGAAAAGCCCGCGCTTATTGTGCAGGCTTAAATTCCATTACTGAAGCAAGGATTAAATTCCTTCTTCTTTGGCCGGATTACGGGAATAAATTTCGCCATCCAAAAACTCCTGAATAGCCATCAAGGTTGGTTTTGGCATACGCTCATACTGCTTTGAAATTTCAATTTGCTCCCTGTTTTCGTACATCTCTTCCAAATTGTCTGTCGCAGTTTGAAATTCTTCCAATTTAGAGCTTAACTCCTCTTTCATGTCAACTGAAATTTGGTTTGCTCTTTTGGCAATAATAGCCAAAGACTCATAAATGTTTCCATTGTCTTTGTCGAACTGACGAACATCCCTGGTGATGGTGGACGAAGCGGCTTTGTTTTTCTTTTCGCTCATGATTAATTATGATTTTGAACGGTATTTGTTTTTGGAAATTTCTTTGGTCGTTCCACTATAGAAACGCTCAGCCTCTGACAAGTAATTCGATTTGGGATACAAATCTACAAACTGAAAATAGGCTTTTTTGGTTTCTTCTAAACGCTCGAATTTTTTTTCTTCAATGCTATTAATGGCCAATAAATAGCGCGATTTTAAGGCGTAAAATTGACATTCTTCCTTGCGTGTACTTTCCGGAAAATCTTTTACCAAATTGTCAAACGCTACGATGGCAGCCTTGTAATTTTGAACCTTGAAATACAATTTCGCCGTTTGGTAATCCTTGGTTTCTAACTTGCTTCTCAATTTATCCATCAAATCGTTGCAGGTTTGAACCCGGGTACTTGTTGGGTATTTATTGATAAACAATTGCAATTCAGTTAAAGCCAATTCTGTACTGGTCGGATCCAAAGTATAATTCGGTGAATCCATAAAGTAACAGTATGCTCCCATGTAAGCACATTCCTCTGCCCGCGGACTGCTCGGAAAGGTTGATACAAAGTTCTTAAAATGGTAACTGGCTAAAGCATAATCATCCAAGCCATAATTACACATCGCATAGTAGTAGTAAATGTCCTGAGCCCGGGATGTTCCCTTGTATAAATTCAACAACTCCTCAAACAATGGAAAAGCCCTGCTGTAATCCTTTTTTTCGTAATATTTTACTGCACTTTCATACTTCAAATTCAGGTCCGTACTTTTCAAAATCTTCTGATACTTGCAAGACGAACCAAGCAGTAAGGTAGATAAAATAAAAAGTAAAAGAATTCTCCGCATTTTTTAAAGGGGGGCAAAGATAGTAAATTTCCTGATTAGATAGACAAAGGTAAGCTGCTGAAAATCAAGTACAGTGTTAAAATTTTAAAAGCTTTTCCGAAAAATCACTGTAATTTCGGATAGAATTAAAGTTGGAGTCCCATTTTAAATAGGCCGCTTGCCTGGTCTGTTGCATTTCCTCCTCGGTTAACAGAGCAATGGAACATATTTTTTCCGCAATACTTTTGGCATCCGAATCCACCGATATTAACCAACCATTTTTTTCATGATCTACAATTTCTGATACCGCTCCAACGTCCGTAGCTAAAACAGGAATACCTAGCGACATGCATTCCATCATCGAAACCGGTAATCCTTCCTTGGTGCTTAAATTAATAAACAGGTCGTAGGTGTTTTCTTCCAATTGTTGGTAATACCTTGCCTTTCCTTGAAAAGCAAAAAAAGTAAAGTCTACCCCCTTAAGTTTTGATTCGGCCAAGGACTTGGTTTGGGCATCATCACCTCCTAAGTGATGCCAAACAATGGAAATAGATTGTTGGGCAATACCTAAACTTTCTATCAGCAAATCAAGGCGCTTGAGGGGGATTATTTTCGATATGCTGAGTATTCTCAAAATCTTAGCTTCGCGAACATAGGGTTTGCCCTGCAGCGGTTCTGTGCCAAGCCTTGCCACCCTAAGCCGGGGGCCAAATTCAGAACCTAGGGTTTCAAGCAAATAATTTCGCCCCTTTTCTGAAATGGGGTAAACGCCATCCAGTTTAGAAAAAATAAACGACCTAAAGGGCAAATAACCACTCGGATCTCTGTCAAAATAAAGATCCCAGGCATGAATCCGCGTTATCATGGTCTGAGTAAAGCCTTGTTCCTTGAGCATTG
>JAIBAJ010000070.1 GCA_019695265.1 Bacteroidia bacterium
TCCATTTTTTCGTGATTCCTATCCAAACCTTCGCTTTCTTTGCACTTGGTATGTTATCGCAACGGCAAGTTTTAAAGCTTCAACAAAAGCTGAGTCCACAGCAAATTCAACTGATGAAAATGCTTCAGGTTCCGGTGATGGAACTGGAGCAACGCATCAAGGAAGAACTGGAGGTTAACCCTGCCCTGGAAGAAGGTTTTGAAGATAACCCCATGGACGACTCCAACCTGAACGACGAAGCACCCGAAGAATTTGCCAGCCAAGACGATCTGGGCGACCACGAAGACATGGAACGGGACGATTTTGATATGGATCCCTACATCGACGACGATGAAATCCCTGACTACAAGCTATACGCCAATAACAGCTCGGCCGACGACGAACGCAAGGAAATCCCTTATGCAGGCGGAACCGGTTTTCAGGAATATCTTACTTCCCAAATCGGACTGCGCGACCTCAACGAAAAAGAAAACGAAATTGCCCTGACCATTATCGGAAATATAGACGATGATGGATATATGCGTCGGGAACTTTGGGCCATTGCCGATGACTTAGCCTTTTCGCAAAACATCGACTGCACCGAAAAGGAAATTGAAAAGGTGCTGAAAGAAGTACAACAGCTTGACCCTCCGGGCGTTGGAGCCAGAAACCTACAGGAATGCCTGGTTATTCAACTAAAACGCAAACCTCTGAAAAAATCGATACGGCATGCCTTGGAAATTTTAGAAGAGGAATTTGATGAGTTTTCTAAACGGCATTTCGATAAAATTGGGAAAAAACTGGAACTAAGCGATGAAGAACTGAAAGCTGCCGTAAACGAAATTCTACACCTCAACCCCAAACCGGGCGGGTCGGTTAGCGAGGTAAGCAAGACTGTACAAGATATTATTCCGGATTTTTACCTCACCGAAACGGATGGGGAACTGGAACTTAGCATGAATAGCCGAAATGCCCCCGAATTGCGGGTGAGCAAGGCTTACGTGGAAATGCTGAAAGATTACAGCAAGAACAAAAAGCTGAACGACAAGCAAAAAAAGGAAGCGGTTGCCTTTGTTAAGCAGAAAATTGATGGCGCTAAGTGGTTTATTGATGCCATTAAACAACGCGAAAATACCCTGATGGGCACCATGCAAGCCATCATCAATTACCAATGGGATTATTTTCAGGAAGGCGACGAAACCAAGATGAAACCCATGATTTTGAAAGATATAGCCGATATTGTAGGCTTGGATATCTCAACCATTTCAAGGGTGGCCAACAGCAAATATGTGCAAACTCATTTTGGCACCTATCCCCTCAAATACTTTTTTTCAGAAAGCTTGAGCACCGATAGCGGAGAAGAAGTTTCGAGCCGTGAAGTAAAGAAAATTTTAGAAGACAGCATTGGGGCCGAAGACAAACACAATCCGTTGGCCGACGATAAATTATGCTTGATTTTACAGGCCAAAGGTTACAATATTGCTCGCCGAACCGTTGCCAAATACCGCGAACAGCTTGGAATTCCGGTAGCCAGGTTAAGAAAAGAACTTTAATTTTTAAATTGATTTGGCGGGCCCCCTTCCGCCAACCATCGTTTCTGCTAATCCCAAATTTATTGCATGGCGTTCGGGTCACGCTTTCGGCTGTAGTCCTCGGCCCCCTAGGCTATCGCCGTCGGTGTCCTGTGGGCTACTTGCCTCAATCGTTGCCCGAGGTGCAACCCCCAACGTTTACCATTTTAATATAAACCCGAATTCCAAAAGAAGTTAAACTTCTAGAATAAAACAGCTAACTAATGGCTGCCCTTCCTTTGTCCAAAGATAATTTTGAAAGGAAAAGGCTATATAAATCGTAGATATTTTGGTCAAGGAAATGACGATTAGTTAAAGGTTTAGCTTTTTTATATTCAAAGGAATTTAATTTATGTCACTTTTTGGCATTGCCCCAAAAAGTAACCAAAAAGGTCTAGGCTCAGCAAACGTCCACCCGCTCTTGCTGTTCCCTGAAAAACTAAGCAATGGGTCAAAGATGGACGCTTACCCACTTACCCTTTCGCACATGTCCATCTTTTAAATCGGTCCTTCCGGAAAATCTGAATCGCAATGTTCAATCTTTTGTACTCGGAAGGCCTACGACATTGCAAGTTTTTCAAGGGAACATCAATTCACAGCCGCGGCGCGCCCCGTGCTGAGCCAGGCCAACGCACGGCGTTCTAACAGGCTTTTGTGCAAGGGCTTATTCGGTTATAAAAATCATTATTCCATTATTTAATCTTTCTTCAAAATGAAAATTCAATTTTTCAAACGCCTGAAATACAATGACTTAAATTCTAGTTAGATGGAAATTGTCATTTGTTCACTTCGTTTCAAATGACAATTTTGGGATAAAAAATCCCTTATCATTGGTTGCCGACAAAAACAAAAAAGCCGGACTGAATTAGTCCGGCTTTTTGAATCAAAGGAAAAATCCCTTTTACGAGTTATTTACCCAATTCGATGGTTTTTTTGTCGCCACTGTTATCGGTTGGTACCGCATCAATGGTTCCTTTAATTTTAATTACTGTTTCACCTCCTTGTAAGGCATTCGATTTAACAGTAACTGTTTTGTCGAATGGACCCACTCGATGGCTATCGTATTTTACAGTAATTTTTGCTGATTTTCCCGGAGCAATTGGTTCTTTCGGGAATTCAGGCGTAGTGCAACCGCAGCTTGGTTTGGCTTCTGCCAAAATCAAAGGCGCTTTGCCGGTGTTAGTGAATTTGAAATCAACTTGACAAGGTGCATCTTGTTTCAAAGTTCCAAAATCGTGCTCCATTTTTTCAAATTTGATTTCTTGAGCGCTGGCAAGAGCAAAGGTTCCAACAGCTACAACTACAGTTAAAAATGCTTTTTTCATGTTCGATTGGTTAAAAGATTCGGGATTGTCTTTTTTGATTAGACAGCAAATGTATCGCTAAAACCTTGCCAAATTGAATTACGGCTGCTAATGTTTTTCTAAATTGTGTTAAGGATTGGTTAATCTAGCGGTAAAGCGGGGGTATCTCTCCTCCTTTTTTTTCCAAATCTGAACCTGCTTTTGACTTTTGAAACTGGTTTATTTCATTGGAATGGCTTGCATCCGGTAACCTTCCTTGCTCAACCAGTTCAGGGTTTTTTCCAAAACCGGTAACATCCTTGGAGCGGCCTTCAGGCTATCGTGAAAAACAACAATGCTACCGTTTCGGGTATTTTTCCGCACAATGTCCCAACAAAACTCCGGTTCTAAATTTTGATCATAGTCTAAACTCAATGTATCCCACAATACCACCCTAAATCGCTTTTTCAATTGCAGGTATTGAAAGGGAGAAAGCTTGCCGTATGGAGGGCGAAACAAGCCGGAGTTTATTACTTTTTCGGCTTGAGCAACATCGTGAAAATAATCCTTATTGGGAGTTTTCCAACCATCCGGGTGGCTGTAGGAATGGTTTCCAACTGAATGTCCTTCGTTCAACATTCGCTGAAACAATTCGGGAAATGCTTCTACATTTTTACCCAAACAAAAAAAACTGGCTTTTGCCTGATAGGTTTTTAGTAAATCCAATGCCAGGTCACTAACACCCGGTGTTGGGCCATCATCGAAGGTAAGGTAAACCGTTTTCTGATTGGTTTCCATTCGGTACAAGGCATCGTGCAGCACCCATTTGTAAACAGCGGGCGGTCGAGCCGTTTGCAACAATGCATATTTATTCAGGGGTTTCATATACCTCGTTTCAGAATGGAATCGGTATAATGTACCATAAAAGGATGCAAGGAATCAAATTCTGCTTTTACATCAAAAGCCTTTTCCATAGACTTTTCCAACTCCAACTGAATTTTGTTTTCATTGGACTTCTCTTGAGCAATAAAGGATTGAATATTTTCCTTTTTCCAGGCACCGGATTCGATATCTGTTCGAAGGTTTTTTAAGGCATCCGTGCGGGTTACCAAAGTGGAGGAAAGAGCATCCAGGCGGTCGTCAATTAACTGGGCCTCTTTATGAAGTTTGGCATATTTCAGGATAGTGGCTACCTGAGCATTTATCGGCAAACTACCCTGATATCGATCTAACAAAATAAGCCTGGAGCCGGATTCAACCTTGATAGTTCTCAGACCATTTCGCAAAGCGCTGTCCTTAACCGATTTTACCATCAGTAAATTTTTCTGACTCAGGCTATCTACCTGTGCTGCCCATTGTTTGCGATGATTGGTGCAGCCAATGGTAAACCCAATGACAACTGGCAATAATAAACAGATAGAAAAAAACCTACGTTTCGTCATTACTTATCCACTTTAATTCGGTCGGGCCTATTGGCCAGATTCCATGCTGTAAAAAACACCAGGTTGGTGATTTTCTCCATTTTGTTAAAGTCTATCTTTTCTTTGGTATCGCTGGCCTGGTGATAATCGGCATGAGTACCGTTGAAGTAAAAAATTACCGGAATTCGGTTTTTGGCAAAGTTATAGTGGTCGCTCCGGTAGTAGAACCGGTTAGGATCTTTGGGGTGGTCGTAGCGGTAATCGAGACTAAGCTGGCAGCACTCTTTATTGGTTTCTTCCGACACCCGGTTTAGTTCAGAGCTCAGTTTGTTGCTTCCAATCAAGTAAATGTAATTACCATCCTGGTGCAGGGTATCGATTCGGCCAATCATGTCGATATTCAAATCAACAACGGTGTTTTGCAAGGGAAAAATGGGATGTTGTACATAGTATGAGGAGCCTAACAATCCTTTTTCTTCGCCCGAAACCGGCATGATAAGGATGCTACGTTCTGGCCCTTCTCCATTCTTTTTGGCCTCTGAAAAAGCTTTAGCCAAAGAAATTAAAGCTGCTGTTCCGCTGGCATCGTCATCGGCTCCGTAAAAAATCTTGCCATCGTGCTTTCCCAGATGGTCAAAATGAGCGGTTAAAATAATTACTTCCTCTTTCTTCGATTTGCCTTCAATAAAACCCAACACATTGCAAGCGTTTACTTTAGTTACCTGCCTTTGCACATTGAACCGTATTTTATTCTTTATTTTCTTAGAAAGCGGTTTTCCTTCCAAATCAATTTTATCTTTTAGTTGGGAATACAACCCGGCTTTCTTTAGCACCTTATCAGCCATTGAGGGAGAAATATAAAACACAGGGGCCCTTAACTCTTCTACCTCATTCTCCAGGTTGAGGGTTGGAGTTAAAATGCCATGCACCTGTTCAACTACGCTTTTAGAAAAATTTTCATCAATTACCAGAATAGCTTTAGCGCCTTTTTCTCTGGCTGTTTCCGGCTTTTTTCTTCTCCAGGTAGTCCAAAGGGAGGGTTTTCTTTTTTTAGTAATCAACGAATTTCCGTCCATTCCGTAAGGTTCTCCATTTAGAATAACCACTACTTTGCCTTTTACATCAACTCCGGCATAGTCGTTATAGAGCGAATCTTCAATGCCATATCCTAAAAACACCACCTCATTTGCTTCAACAATTTGATCGCCAAAACCCGGGAAAAAGTAAAAATCGGTTAAGAAAGCAAAGGTGTTTTTCTTGGAAACAATGCTTACGCCATTGGGTTTGCGCTCTTCCAGGGTATAGTTTTGAAAATAAGAACCATTGACCGGAGCGATTCCATACTTTTTAAATTCAGCGGCAATATAATTTGCTGCTTTATCCAGGCCGGGTTTACCTGTTTCCCTTCCCTCCAGGCTATCAGAGGCCAGCACATACAAATGACGTTTGAGATCGGTTAAAGAAATAGAGCCGGCATATTTAACAGCCTTGTCTACCTGTGCAACAAGGGTTTGAACGCCTAATAAAAGTCCAACTAAAATTAAAACAGATTTTTTCATGAAAGTAAACTGCTACAAAGTAAGGTATTATTCTTCTAACCAACGGAATTACTACCTTTGTTTAGCCAACAGGCAAAGGTTGAAACCTTGGACTGAATTTTGGCAGTATAAACCATACCAATTGTTTGTCATGAAAAAACTCATTTTTTCCTTATTGCTCCTGATTTCCACTCTTATTTCGGTAGCCCAAAATGCCGATGATTATTTCAAAGAAGGGGAACTACATCGCCGAAATGGTCGGATTAAAGAAGCCATCGAGCAATACAACAAAGCCATTGAACTGGATAAAACGAAAGCCGACGCCATTTATCAACGTGCTTTTTGTTATGCAAGGGAAAAGGATTATGAAAAAGCATATGCCGATTATACCCGGGTTCTGGAACTTAAGCCCGGTTTTGTTTGGGCTTACATCAGCCGCGGAAGTGCTTTAAACAAGCTCAATCGGTTTCAGGAAGCCCTAGCCGACTTCAACAAAGCCCTTGAACTGGAACCCGAAAATCAGGAAGCTTTTAACAACCGAGGTTGGGCCAAAAAAGGCCTTGGTGACGATAAAGGTGCTTGTGACGATTGGAAAAAATCCAAAAAGATGGGAAACGAAGAAGCGAAAATCATTTTGGGTAATTCGGGTTGTAGGTAAGTTGTTGCCTTTCCCGTTTCCATTTCCTACCTTTGCGGCTCCATCATGTTAGACAAATTAAAAGCTATTGAAAACCGTTTCCTTACCTTACAGGAACAACTAAACGACCCGGCAATTATTGCCGACATGAAACGGTTTGTCAAAATCAACAAAGAATACAAAGACTTGGAGCCAATTGTTTTGGCAGGAAAGGAATACGAAACCCTGGTAAAAGATATTGAAGGGGCTAAAGACATATTGGCCAACGAAAAAGACGAAGATTTCAGGGCTTTAGCCAAGGCAGAACTTGACGAAAACGAAGCCAAACAGATTCAGTTGGAAGATGAAATTCGGATTATGATGATTCCGAAAGATCCGGAAGATTCTAAAAATGCGGTAATGGAAATACGCGCCGGAACCGGTGGTGACGAAGCCAGCATTTTTGCCGGAGAACTTTTTAGAATGTATCAACGCTATTGCGAAAACAAAGGCTGGAAAGTAGATGTGGTAGATTTCAACGAAGGTACTGTTGGCGGATACAAAGAGGTAGTTTTTGAAGTAAATGGTGACGGTGCGTATGGCATTATGAAATACGAATCTGGTGTTCACCGGGTACAACGGGTTCCACAAACCGAAACCCAGGGCAGGGTTCATACCTCTGCCGCTACTGTAGTTGTGCTTCCTGAAGCCGACGAGTTTGATGTTGAAATTAATCCGGCCGACCTCGAGTTTCAAACTGCACGAAGCAGTGGAGCCGGTGGACAGAACGTAAACAAGGTGGAAACCAAAGTACAATTGTTCCATAAACCTACCGGAATTATGATTGCCTGCCAGGTTGCCCGATCTCAACATGCCAACCGTGAAATGGCACTTCAAATGCTACGAACCAAACTCTACGATATGGAGTTTAACAAACGCATGGAAGAAGTGTCGAAACGACGCAAAACCATGGTTAGTACCGGCGACCGTTCAGCCAAAATCAGAACCTACAACTACCCTCAAAGCCGAATTACCGATCATAGAATCGGATTTACGGCTTACAATCTCCCTGCTTTTATTAATGGTGATATTCAAGACATTTTAGATGCCTTGCAAATGGCCGAAAATGCCGAAAAGCTGAAAGAGGGCGAAATCGGCGTAGGTGTTTAATTTTCATGGATAGGCATACCCAAATTAAACAGGTTTTAGGAGAAGCTTTTCACAGCTATCCATTAATGCGATATGCTTTTGAAGGACAAACTCCCGAACAATACACCCGCTCCGTTAATACACTCTATAGTTGTTGTGCCGATGGATGTAAAGCCTACGGAAACACCTTTCTTCATCCAAGCGGAAATGCTGCCTTAACCTACCTAAATGGCCATTCTTTTCCAATGGGCTTTTGGAAAGAACTTCAAACCGGTTTCCTGAAAGTACCCCTGAACCTGGGTATTAAAGCCACTCTCCGCCTCATTAAACATGAAGAAGAAGTAGAACCCTGGATCAGAAAAAATGCCGGCCAAAGCATGGGCTATATTTGGTGCATCGGCGTCAGGCCTTCCGAACAAGGCAAAGGCTATAGCCGTGACCTCATGGAAATGGCAGTACAAGACATCCAATCCAAAGGGATGAAAGAGGTTTGGCTAAAAACAGAAGATGCCAAAAACGTTAAAATATACGAGAAGCTGGGTTTTACAGTAGAAAATCACCTGGTTGCCAAAAGCAGCGGAATCGATGCCTGGATGATGAAACGTGTATAAACCCGCTACAAATTAGTCTTGTTTCCTCTGAACTATATCGTTTAAAACCAAACCATTTGCCATTAAATTTTTATATACAAACTGGCATAAACGCAAAAGAACACATCGCCCTTTTTATTCAAATGGGTTAGTCGCCATACCCCATCCAACCGAATAAACTTCAGAATATTCGCAATACCTGCACCGGCTTCAACATAAGGTACCGGATAAGCTGTTCCCATTTTATTGAGTTTATTAAACTCTTTGTTTTGATTGGATGTGTTACCATAAAACACATTGCAGGTTAATACTTCGGTTAGTTTGAGCTTCTTCCACAAAGGAATTTTATCAAACAATGCACCGCCCAGTGCATATTGAAAATTACCGCTGATATAGCGATCGGCGCTAAACTCCAGCAGGCTCATGTTTTGAAAAAGGTACTTGTTAAATACGTGATTATAGTTTCCTTCGGGGTTTTTGAGCAACAGGAAAGGCAGGGTTCCAAAAATTTGTCCACCCCAAATGTTGTAATAAAAGGATTGTTTGGCGGTAATAGGTAAATCACTTTCAAGGCCCAAACTTAGGTCGTGATACGTAAACTGACTTCCTAAAATCCCACCAACACCGGCATAATAGCGCAAATAGACAATAGGCCAAGGGTTCTTTTTACGGAACATGGCAAAAAGTTTATTCGCTTTGGCTTCTTTGTTGTACTTCCCGCTTAGGGCCGAGGCATTGTGTTGGTACTTAAATAATATTCCCACTTCGGAAGTAATCAAATTGTGTTGAATTTGTCCGTCTTGTAGGTATTTAAAATCGAAATAAGGCGAATAGCGTTGGTGTTGAATCGTTAGGTAAGCTGTTAAATCGCGGTGAAACTCATGGTCGAATACCACTTTAAACTCTTCGATGTTATAAAGGCGTTGCGGGGTTTTCTTTTGAATAAGGGTAAACACGTTATCGTGATCCATTTCGGAACTGTGACGGCTCATAAAATCAATATCGGTGCGGGCTAAAAGGGTAATTTTATTCCAGGGTTTACGGGTAAAGATAAACTCAAACTTACCTCCGTATTTAAACCGATTATCGGCCAAACCATAAGCGCCATACAGCATTACCCTAAAGCGTTCGCTAAGTTTATCGGTGGTTTGTATTCCTAATTTAAACCTCACTTTTTCCAGTTGGTTCAAGCTAAACACATTCGCAAACGGACCAAAACTTACAGGGCCTGCAGGAAGATAACCGGTTGCCATGGCTCGTCCGGCGTATGAAACCAATTTAAAAGCCGTGGTTCGTTTAATGCTATCCACCATGGAATAAATGCCTTTCTCTTTATCGAGTAGCATTTCATGTCGGTTTTGATTCCAGAACTCCTCGTTTTTTTCGTAGGCCTTATCGTCGATATCGGTGGCATCGGCGGTGGTAAACAGCTCCGGATCAATGGCTTGGTCAACCACCAGGTTTCGGTAACTTTTGCTTTTTCGTCCAATTACCTTAGCGTCTTTGCTGAGGTAATAATTCAATTTTAAATTCAGGTATTCTTTATGCGGAAGCCAATAGCTGATAGTGGAATCGTTCTTGGTTAGCTGATAATGCTTAAATTCCTGAAAAAAGGACATTCCTTCCAAAATTCCGGTAGCCTGCCCTTCCGATATTTCCGCATCGATACTTTGAATAGCAAAGGTGTTCAGGTTAATTATCATTTTACCTTTCAGCGTATTTTCCCCTTTACGCTTGGGTTTAAACTCCATTTCCAGGTGAGGTTCCCCATCAATTTGAATGGTGTCGTTGTAAAACAGGAAATAGCGATAGGTGTTTAAGCCATAATCGGCCATCGGACTAATGAAACTCTTTCCCAGGGCCGAAATTGTATTGTCGTAAATGTTGAAATTTTGGTTGACGTTACTCAGCAATTCGGTAATAAAATCTTGCTTTTGAATTCCCGAAATCTTTACCCCTTTCATTCGTTCGGTGTACTTGGCCGGATCGGTTTGTTTGTAAACATCGCTCAACTGTTCAATAAGAAAAAAGGGCAGAACCGATTTTCCCCGCTCCGTAACCGTATCCAGGTAATTTTGAAGAAATGGAAAGTTCTTCATCAACTGGTCGTTTTGAAGCGATTTTTTTGAAACACCATCCAGGTCAAGTTCATACTTAACATAGGATTCAAAACTCAAACTGCTTACCTTTTCCGGGTTGTTCTTATCCTTGTATTGCTGCATTTTCCGAAACAGAATAACAGCCGGATCTTCCCCTTTAATAACAATTTCATTGAGCTGAATATCGCTCACCTTCAAAACGAAATCAATAACCTGGTTAGCAAGTTCGGTATTTATCTTCTTTTTAAGTGTGGTATAACCCAGGGAAGCCGCCATCAGGGTATCCGATTTATTCATGGCATTTTTGGCAACCTTTAAGCTATAGTAACCCAGGGTGTCGGTAGTAGTTCCAACAAACCTTCCGTCGAGTACCACATTCACAAAAGGCAATCCTTCGCCGCTTCTGGCATCGGTTACCCGGCCTTTCAGGTGCAGAAAAACTTGCTGAGCCCAAGAGTTAAACCCAATTAAACCCAAAACAAAAATTAATGCCGCTTTTCTTTTCACCTATCAGTTTGAGTCGGCAAAAATAGAGAAACAACAAACAGGTTTTAGAATGAATTTTTTCAAGAATGTAAACCTTTTCCGAGGTATAACTTCAGCCTCCGTTTTGAGGAGCAATTTCGCTGTTTTGAAAGGCATCAGTACGGGCTTAGGTCCGGGTAGGGATAGTAGTGGATAGCCCACAGGACCCCGATGGCATTAGCCGAGGGGGACGAGGACTAGGAACGGATAGCCCGACCATGAGCCATTCTTCGGCCCGGGAAATGCTATAAACCATCTGCGAATGGGACCCGCCAAAAAAACACTATCATCACCCTCCAACAACCTAAATCCGGTCAAACATTTTTTCAGGCCTATGCAAACAAGTGTAACTTTGCCCCCCTTTTTATGATAGCAATTGTTCTCAGTATTCTTACTGCATCATCGTTTTCCCTCTTGTTCAAGCTTTACTCTCGCATGGGTTTGGACACTTTTCAAGCCATTGTAGTAAATTACCTCACAGCGGCGGTGGTGGGCATGATTTCCATTGGACAATTTCCCATTCAAACCGAAACGCTTCACCAACCCTGGTTTCCTTTTGCCGCATTTTTAGGGACTTTTTTCTTCATTAATTTCAACCAAATTGCCATTTCAACTGCCAAAGCCGGAATTTCAGCCACAACTGTTGCAGCAAAAATGTCGCTTGTAATTCCCACATTTGCCGCCATCTGGCTGTATAACGAACCCCTGGGCGTTTTAAAAATCGCAGGTATTTTAATTGCCCTGGTTTCGGTAGTGTTAACCGTAAAACAAGCAAAAACCGAGGAAAAAACGGAAGGAAACCTCCTGCTACCTCTGCTTATTTTCATCATTGCCGGCGCGCTCGATACCGTTTTTGGATACAACCAACGCCATTACCTCAACTCTGAAAATTTCGAACAATTTACCATCACTGTTTTCTTTTGCGCCTTCCTAGCCGGACTAGTCAGTACTACTTTCAGGTTAGTTACCGGCAGCCTGAAACTGCACACCAAAAGCCTGGTGGGCGGCATTGCTATTGGCATTCCGAACTACTACTCCGTTTATTTTTTAGTGCAGGCACTCAGCATTCCGGGTTACGGACTTTCGGTAATTTTTCCCATCGTCAACATTGGGATTGTGGCCTTTTCTGCTGTGGCCGCCTTTGTGCTTTTTAAAGAAAAACTATCCCTTATCAACTGGCTGGGTATTGGCCTGGCTCTCGTTGCCATTTACCTTTTAGGGCGGTAAAAATGACTCCATGAACCTACGAAAATTACTATTTTTATCGTATTGGTAAAGCTATTCTTAGGGTTGATATTTGCTACATACCAGCGCACCAGGTATTGATGCTTCATTTACTAACAACCCGTCTGATGATTAAATTTTCAACCGAACTGGCTATTGAAAGAGGAAAGATAGCCGGTACTGCCATGCGGTTGAAATTGGGTTGAGGGTGTATGGTGTAATACCAAGTTTACAGAATGTTAGGCCAATTTTTCAACAGGAATTAATACCTAAAATTGGCCTAAACTTAATGTCCATTCGGTATAAGATTTTTTATCACATCGGGATGACCATTGTTTTTTTGAGAATTTGGCGGGCCCATTCGCAAAAAGTTTAGTGCATTACCTGAGCTATGGCAAGGCTCATGGCCGGGCTATCCGTTCCTAGTCCTCGTCCCCCTCGGCTAGCGCCATCGGGGTCCTGTGGGCTATCCACTACTATCCCTGCCCGAACCGAGCCCCCGACAGAAGCACATTTCCGTGCTATTTCAGTCAGCCGGCAGGTAATTTATTCCTTTTCTTATACTTTGCTTTCCAGTGGAATTACCCATTATCTTTGAAAAAAATTTCATGAAGAATTTCCGTGTTATCGCTGCCTTTTTAGGCCTCCTGCTTAGTTACACTTCTTCCTTTTCACAAACCGGGTTTCGCAAAGAAAAGGTTGGACATGTTTTTAACATTTCCTTACCCGAATACATGAATAAAACCCTGGGTTTAAATGATGCTGCCGCCATACAATTTGTAAACAACCAAATAGATATTGCCGGAATAGTAGTATTAGATACCAAAAGTGAACTGGCCCTGGCAGAACTAAATTTTGCTTCTGCTGAGGCGTTTTACAAAGACTTTATGACCGATTTTTTGGCCGATGAGGCTTCCAAAAAAATCGGTGAACCGGTTTCGAAAGTGATGGGAAAAAACAATTATGTGGAATGCCAGGCTTCGTATTTTGATACGGAGGTAAACATGGAATTGCATTATTTTATCGGAATTGTTGAAACGCCTAATGCTTATTACAAAGTTCTTTGCTGGGGATCTAAAGAAAATTTGGAAAAATACTTGGGCGATTTTCAAAAAATCCTTTATAGCATTCAGGATTAACTAGACTCAGAAATGCCCCTTGGTATGTTTTAACCTAAAAGTATCCGAGGGCTTGGGGGGTACAACAAAATACCCTTTCAATTTATTTTCCGTTCGGAAAATAAGCAATTTGTATTGTCCGAGTATTTGCTGCATAAAGTCCATAGTTGCTTTTTCTTTGGATACCCCACCCAGGCATACCCTCCGGTAAACTTCATATTTTTGTCTGGAAGGTTTGGTAATAATGACGTTGAATAAAGTATCAGCCGCAATTAGCTTATTTGCTTGGGCCAAATTGAAGATTGTATTGGGTTCATATTTAAAACAGCCATTTGAAGGATAACACTCTTTAAAATAATATTCATGCTGTCCGCATCCATACTTAAGATAGCAATAAGCAACTTTATTGTTTACGGAGTTAAAGTAATTTCAATAATCATAAATGAAGTTGTATCAGATTGAAGAACAAGAGGTAGCACAATAGAATCCAAATGGTACATTAGTTTCTTCAAACAAACCGGTCGTATGTACCTAATACCAATTTTAATTTATAAATAGTCCGAAGGCTTTTATAAATTTAGATTGGTAAATGCCGAGGATACAGAATGTTAGGCCAATTTTTTCAAATAAAATTAATACATAAAATTGGACTAAACATAATGTCCATTCGGTATAAGTTCTGAATTTGTAGGGGCTTGGCTTTCAAAGTCAGACAGGTTTTTTGTCAATGTTGATTTAAGCAAAGCATAGTTGGTCTGGGAAAAAGAATACAATGGGAAAGCTAAAGTCAGAATAAAAAGGATTCTACTTTTCAAGCAACTATTTTTCATCCGGAAACAGAAAAACTTTACTAAACTATTTTCCCCACCAACGTTGGCTTTACTCCATACAAACTTTCCGAATCAACCGGTTTTGGCCCGATTGTACCTCTACCAGGTAAATTCCTTTGCTGAATGAATTACAGGAAATTCGCCACTCTTTAGCCAGGTTGGCATTTACCTCCAATAACAAGGTTCCAGGCAAGGAATACAGACGTATGGTTTCCATTCCTTGTTCCGATTGGATTAACAGCTCTTCCTGTACCGGGTTGTTCACCCAAAATGTATATTTTTCCGGCATAGCCGTATTGGTAGGAATATCCACACTGTCAACACAAACGGTGTAAACACCCAAAGTACGGTTTGTAACGGCTTCAATGGTTTGGGAACTGATAGGATTAGGATAACCGATAATTGGATCTGTTTGCGTTGGTTGGTACAAAGAAACCAAATCAATTCCTCCGGTACCTGCCGGAATAGTAGTTCCATGTTGGTTGTTGCCAAAACTTTGGTTACCAAGTCCATTTACCAAAAAATTACCGGTAAATTGGGCCGTACTGGTAATTTCATTTCCAATAAATGCCGAAGAATCCGTTGCCGGGCTGTTATTGGTTATCACTCCATACAATTGAACCCGGTTTCGAAGAAAAATATTGAACGGTCCGTTCTTTCCATGACTGGCGTCTATGGTTAGGTTTTGGATTACGTTTTCTTCGAACAAATTCATATACGGGTAGTTTCCATGCAACACCAAATCCCCGGCTGAGGTGGTTGGAAACTGAGTCCAATACGGATCGGTGGAATAGTTGTGATAAAACACATTGCCATTGCTTCCCGACTGCAACAGCATGGCATGACGGCAGTGGTTAAAATTGTTGTTTTTCACTAACCAATCCGAAGCACCCAACTGCATGTTTACTCCATAACCTTGTCCACCATCACCATACACGGTAGCGTGGTGAAAATAGCATCCTGAAATTTCACCCGAACCGGAACGTTCTGTGCTGATATGTCCAAAGTCGCAGTTAATACTTTCCACTCCCCTTACAAAACTATTAAAGGCATAATTTATACCAATATTGGATCTTGCCGCAACATTGGTTGCAATGGCATTACGGATGGTAATACAGGAGATTCCGCAGTTAATTTTAGGCAACATTTTTTGAACAAAAGCCGCCTGACTTACTGCATAATCACGTCGAAGAGCACGATTAATTTCCAGGCTATCGCTCCAAACATTCACTATACGAGCCAACTGTCCGCAATACCCATCCGACCAGCTTGAAAAGGCCAAGGCGGTATCTACATCATCCACATAAATCCAATCTCCGGCTGCCAAGGTTCCGGGATTAAGTTCCAAAACCCTATCTCCTTTTACCGAGGTAGCGGTTAAATATCGTTTTGTAGGTTCAATATTTCCATTAATACGCATTAAATCCACTGCTTGTGAAATGCTAAAATGGAATTTGGTTTCAGCGCTTCCTTCTCCGGCAATAACGGTTTGGTTAGGCAGAGAAAGTTGGCTTTGAAAGAGGTAATTTCCTGCCGGGAAAAACACTACCGTTGGGGCAGATCCCAATTGTGGCAATAGGGCAGACCAAGCAGCATCGTTTATGGTGGCACTATCTCCCACAAAACCAAAATCTGTGGCAGAAATGGTATCATATACGATAGAATCTACCAGTCCGGCACCCGACCAATTGTAGGTAAAATCAAAAGGAAGAGTTTGGGCTTTTCCTATGCCTGAAAGCATTAGTAAGGATAATAATATTCGTTTCATACCTGCCATTATTTTAAAGTTTTGCTTTTCCCAAGTGTCCCTTTTTTCCAGGTTTCTTCCTTCACCGGTTTTCCCATGGTGTTAAAGTAAATCCACTTTCCATTTTTCTGACCTGCTGTGTATTGGCCTTCTGCCTTTTTAACTTCATTTTCATGGTATTCAGTCCACATACCTTCCATTTCCCCGTCTTTATAAAGTCCTTGACTTTTTATTTTGCCAATATCATAAAACTCGGTCCACTCTCCTTCCCTGGTCCCTTTGGAATACATTCCAATCGCCTTCTTTTTACCGTTTTCATACCAGGTTTCTATTTTTCCATCGGGCTCTCCTTGTTTATAGTTGCCCAATTCCTTCATATTCCCATTTTTGTAGTACAATTCGGTCTTGCCATCCTGGAAACCATCTTTATAAACAATCTTACTTTCCAGCTTACCATTGTCGTAATAGGTTTCCCAGGTACCCACTTTTTCGTCGGCAGTATAGCTTCCTTTTGCCTTTACTTTTCCGTTCTCATACCAGTAGGTCCAGGCTCCATCTTTAATGCTGTCGCTCATTACGCCTTCCCATTTTTTCTTCTTGTGTTCAGGGTCGTAATACTCGGTTGATGGCTTTTGTGCAAAGGGTTTGAGGCAGGAGAACAGAATGGAAATTAGTAAAATAATCCTTACCATGGTTAAAAAGCTGTTGGGCGAAGATAACTTTTTTACTCCAACTTTTTCAAGGCTTGTTCAATGCTTTCCTTTTCCGAAATCCTCGGAATTTGTTTAGAAAGGGCTATTTGATACATTTTTCTAGCCTTCTCCACCTGGCCGCTTTGGGCATAAAAATCTCCGGCCAACCAATAGGCTTGGTATAATTCAGGGTTATTGGCAACCAGGGCTTTGGCTTTTACTTCATTAAAATCTCCCTTACCTCGTAAATACTGTTGAACCTCCTGTTTGAGGTGGTGAAAGCTCTTCCATTTTTTGTATTCGGTACTAAAAAGAAAAGTATCGGCGGCCAGGGTTAGGCTATCCACATGAGCATCCACATAAGAGTTTACTTTAGAGGAAGAGAAAATTTTACCCAAGTCGTAACAAACATATTCGCCAAGCTGAAACGGTTGGGTAGAAACCCACACCAGTTTTTGTTCCGGTTTAAAAATAACCGAGTGATGGCAAATTAATTGGTTAATCGCTTTTTCGTTTCCGTATCCAAAGAAATCATTGTTTAATCCCAATTGGTTACGCAGCATAAAGGCCATATCCTTAACATCCAGCTTGGGGTCCTGATTCAAAAGCTGATTTACCCGTTTAAGTCTATATTCAGAAGTCGTTGCTCTGGCGTCGTCCATTACCCGGGCATCTTGATTAAACTCCTTGCTTTGGTAGTGATTGGAGCAAACGATGGAGTTTTGAGTTGGGTAAACCAGGGCGGTTTGGTTAGGTGATTTTTCTATGATAGCAGTTTTCCCATCCGAAGCAGACCCAATCATGATGCTCTCGGCAACAAAGGTTTTGCGTTTTTGCGCTATAGCGTAAGCCTCTTGAATATTGGAGGCAAATTGCAATATTTCTCTTGCCAGCAGTGAAATTGGAGTAGCTGCCGAAGTAGGAAAATCGCTTTTAGCCGCATTGATAGTAACGGTGAGGCCTTTTTCATTCATTCCCGAAGCGGCTCCAATGAAACCACCCCAGGTAATGGTCATAAAGCCATAACCGGCGTCGGGTTTTGTGAACTGCACTATTTTATCCTTTGCAAAATCATCCCCGGTATAAAAGTCAAAATTCCGACCAATAAGCAAGGAGCCATCTTCTGATTTATCGCCCCAAACCGAAAAGGAGGTGCAGCCTACAACCAAACCCATTTCCTGCAGCGCATGACCTATGTCGTGTGCTGCGTGGTAATTCAGGTTACGTTCGTAATTTGTTCCTATATAATTGAATTTGGGTGAAAAAGAGTGAGAAATTCCATAAATTTCTTGTTGATAATCGAGGCGAACATGGTTGGGCATGTTGCGATTAAAAAACACCGTAAAGTATTTCAGGAAATTAAGATAGGATTCGCTTGGTATTAGGTTTTTAATCGAGGCGACAAAATATTCCTCTTGCAACTGAATAAGCTCTTGGGAAAGTTTTCCGTTGGCCACGCCCCGCTCAAAGGGTTTTCCTTCCACATACATTTCCCAGAGACCAAATTTATTTCTTCTCAACCAGTTAGAGCCCAGTTGGTAGTTGTTGGCACCGAGTTGTTCTCTTTCCCATTTCAACGAAGACAGGTCGGTAATTTCGGGTGGGGAAAATTTGACAAAGAATTGGTAATAGCCTATCAGCAGAAGGGTAAGTGCCAGGAGGGGCAATAGGAGCCAAAGGAAGAGTTTCTTTGCGATTTTTTTAAGCACGGGCAAAGATAGGGAGTAAGGCAAAAGGGAAATGAGTTGGAGTTAGGAATAAAAGGAAATGCGAAAAGAAAATCTGGTATGAAGGATACTTGTCCTTTTAATAAAAACAACAACCATCCAATTTAAACAAGGCCACCATCCAGAACCCGCTAGCCTATGTGTTTCAAACAGAACGGGGAAGCTGGAAGCCGGGCATTTTCAAAAGTATGGAGAATATCGTTTGATAGGAATATTGAACATGGAAGGATTAAAATTTTTGGTTTTGGGCAGGTTTAACAACTTAAAGGAAGCCACCATCCGAAATGTCCTATTTTTTGAATTGTTTATAAAAATATCGGAAATAAGCTAGCATCCCCAGGAGGCTAAAAGAAACAAAACCAATGGCGATAACCCAAATTATCAATTCCATCATGTGGCAATCAACCCGGTAATTTTAATAATAGTTTTGGACTCAAAAACCATAAAATAAGGCTATAAAAAAGCCGAAAACTACCTAACCGATACTCAACTGTTCAGGCCTACATCGGGCATAGCTTCCGGCTTCTTTAGGTGACAAAACTAAAAATTTTTCGGGCACAATAAAACAGATAGAAAAGCCTCTTCATTAACTATATATATCAAAGGGGTTGTAATTTTCTATTACCCTAAAATCTTGGTTGCCCGGCAAATAACAATCCATCAAAAAGGGAAATTTTTTCAGAATTGGCACAATACTTATTTGGATAAGGAATCAGGAAGTATAAAATGGGAGAGGGAAGCTAATTATGTTTTCTCCCTTTTCTAGCCAGGTAGTGGATAAGGCTTTCAACAGCCCATCCGCAGAAAGACAGGAAGAAAAAAAAGAAAATGATCAATCCCAAAAGCATGAAGCAAAAGTATTAATGATTTACTTTCAACTCGAAGGTTTGTGAATACCAATAAAAACAAAACAATCCATCAAAAATCCTTGTTCTTTCCCATCTTTGCAACAACCCAAACCAGTGGCATCAATTGCTACCATTAAAAAAAGCGGTGGGATTGGCAGTCAGGCCAACAGTTTCCTGCCACACCTCACTAAAATTTCCACCGCTCTTGTAGTGCAAAATTATTACAAAATTTAAAGCCAATTAAATATATAGCCATAACGCCTAATCAAATTGAAACATCCTTAAATCAGCTTTACTAAAAGGCTCCTCGTGCTAATGCTGCCATTGTTGTATAATTATTCAAGATCACCTTTAGTTGTGATTTGCGTTCAACCCGAAGGAACTTGGATACCAAAAACAAATAAAACAATCCATCCAAAATCTTTGTTCTTTCCGATCTTTGCAACAACTTTTGGGGACAGCCTTCTTTTTCTGCCTTAGATGTGATTTGCTTTCAATCTTTGTTCTTTCCCATCTTTGCAACAACATTAAGAAATAAAGTTAGCAACGTCAGGAGGTTGTGATTTGCTTTCAATCTTTGTTCTTTCCCATCTTTGCAACAACCGAAAAGCGCAAAATTAAAAAAGAGCATCGTTGTGATTTGCTTTCAATCTTTGTTCTTTCCCATCTTTGCAACAAC
>JAIBAJ010000071.1 GCA_019695265.1 Bacteroidia bacterium
GGCGGAGGGGGCCCGCATACTAAAGAAATATAAAATCAACGAATTCGTTAAGATTACGATTAGAATCTTACATAAAATAATTGAATTCGTTTAGTGAATAAATTTTGGAAGGTGTTATCAATTAGTTTCAGGCCTCTACAAACGTATTTTCTCTTAGAGTTCCATAGACTTTATAAGAATTAACAAAATCAAGTCGTTTAATTTTTGCTTGAATGTATTTTGTTTGGCCATTTGGAAGAATAATACGATATCCAAAACGTCTAAATTCGTTGTCTTTAAGCACCTTATTGATGGATTCTTTAAAGTAATTTCGATCATCAGGGTGTACCAAGCGGGAGTATTCATAGAGTGAAATACTACCAGATTTGGGGTCACGGCCATGCATAGTATAGGCTTCAGGGGAGCAAATCAGGGTTTGGGATTCTACATTTAGTTCCCATTGACCAACGCCAGGGGTAGGTTTAGGGTCCAGGGGTCTAAATTCTGATTTAATAAGTCTTTTAAGGGTTTTTTCTTGTTCTTCTGCACCAAGGGCATTGGCTAGGAAATCAGCCAGGTTAGTAACCAAGGAAACTTCTTCAGGACTCCATGTTCTTTTGTTTCCGACATGTTCGTGACATAAAATACCGATATGGTTTCCATGAACCCAAATTGGAACATCCAACATCGAAGATATGCCATTAATTTTTAAATAGCTATCTGTAAATTCGGAGGTACGGGGATCGGTCAAAGCATCATCAGCCGAGATAAAACGATGCTTTTCGATATAGTCGAAGTAAACCGGATTAGTTTCTTTGGAGAGTAAAGAACCCATTTCGAAAGAAGCGGAAGAAGCCTTATACATTAAACGGCATTGAATTTGAGATCGATCTTTGGAATAAATCCAAAGGCTAACTCTTTCAACATTAACCAATTCAGCATCTACTTTTATTATTTTTCGAATGGAATTTTCAACGTTTGTATGGTTGTCTCTTGCCAGGTCAAGCAAAATTTTTTGCTTTCTTTCCAGTTCTTCAAATTTGACACTTAAAGCATCTTCTTGTTGTTCAATTTTGGTGATATCTCTCAGGCTGGTAATTCGGAAAGTTTCTCCATTCATTAAAATAGGTCTGCCCAAAACCTCAGTAGTTAATAGTTGTCCATTTTTATCATACACCTTAAGAATGTATTTGTCTCGGGTATTATTCAGGATATGATGCTTGGCTTCTGATACATAGTCAGGATGCAAGTAATTAAAAACTTGTTTACCAATCAATTCTGATTTAGTGTATTTAAAAAGGTTTTCGAAAGTGGGGTTTACATCAATAAAAACGCCATTTTTGGTAATGATAGTCGCTTCAAAGCAGGATTCAAATAAATCTTTTAATAATTGGCTTTGTTCTTTTTCACGTTTTAGGGCCTTTTCTTTAAATTTAATCAGATTAATTCTTTCCAGAGCGGAGTTAATGGATTCATTCAATCTTTTCAGCTTTGGTTTTTGTAAGTAATCATCCATTCCTTCCTTCAGGAATTCGATTAAACTTTCTTCCTTTATATTTTCTGCAAGAAGGATAAAAGCACCTTCATATTGATTTTTTTTGCAAAATTCAAATGCTTCAAGACCATTGTAACCAGGCAAACTAAAGTCCGAAAGAATCACCTCCGGTTGAAATTCAAAAAAAAGACGTTCGAAATCTTGCTTAGAATGGGCTATTCTTGTGTTGTGCAAGGAAAATGCAGCTTTTAATTCCGAATTAATCGCTTTGATATCTCCGGGTTTATCGTCTAGAATTAGTATTTTCTCGATTCCTTGCGCCATCTTATGGCCAAAAATAAGTAATATTTATTACAATTCCAAATTCATTTGAGCAAACGAAACCAAGAGACCTAACTTTGACGAGTGAAAGTAATTGGGGTTTTTAAAACGGTGTGGTCATCCTTTACTCCGAAGGATTTTAATGTACTGTTTGGTGTTTGGAATAATCGGGTGAATTTGTTATTTAAAGTTCCGCATTTAATTTCAATGGGAGTTTTTGTTAAGCCAACAGGTGTTCGAAAGGAATATGGTTTAAGGAAAGAAGAAGACGTGCAGTTTTGGGTTAGGAGAAGAGGAGTAGTAGTTGGAAGGGATTGGTATACAGGAGAGTTTGCGATTCTCTTTTCATTCATACAGGCATGGATTAAATTGGACTGGGTTAGTCAGCGTTTTTTCCAAACCGGACAATTTCTTGTGTTTGTGCTTCAAATCTATCTATCCAGCCAGGAGTTCCGATTCAAAATTGGGGTTTTAGGTATAGCGTATTATATACGAATAGGGAAAAAGGCTTAAATTTCTACTTCGGTTGGTGTTTCAATAAATTGAGGCGTAACACCTAGTGATTTAAAAGCTTGTTGAATTCTTTTCTTATCGGTATCTGAAATAAATACTTGTCCAAACTCTTCAGAAGAGACTAATTCAAATAGATGTTCCACCCTGGATTGATCTAATTTTTCAAAAATATCATCCAGAAGTAAAATAGGTTTTATGCCTTTGGCTTGTTTTAACCAATAGAACTGAGCCAATTTTAAAGAAAGTAAAAAAGTTTTTTGTTGACCTTGACTAGCAAATTTCTTAAGAGGGAAATTATTTAAAAGAAATACAAAATCGTCTTTATGAATTCCTTTGGTTGTTGTCCAGGCAGAGAAATCCTTCGAATGAGATTGGGTCAGTAAAGGTAGAAATGACGATGAGTTCAGGTCAGAATCATAAATTATGGAAGGAACTTCGTTTGAAAGGGAGATTTGTTGATATAATTTAATGAAAAGTTCTTCAAATTCGTGGACAAATTTTTTTCTAGAAAGGTAGATATAGGATCCCGGTTCATCCAATTGCATATCCAAAATTTCCAATACCGTAGGATCAAAGTTTCGGTTTTCTCCCATTTGCTTTAGGAGTATATTTCTTTGGAGAAGAATTCGATTATAGGTAATAAGGTTATCCAGGTAAATTTTATCATTTAGTGCAATTACTGAATCAACAAACTTCCTTCGTTCATCGCTTCCTTCAGTTATAAGGAATTGATCAGTAGGAGAAATCATTACAACCGAAATTATTCCAATATGATCAGAAAGTCGCTGGTATTCCTTTTCGTTCTTTTTGAATATTTTCCGTTGACCAGGTTTTAATCCGCAGGAAATGGTTAAAGTTTCACCTTCTATGTCAAATTTCCCAGTTAGTGACATGAAATTCTGTTCATGTTTAATAACTTGGGAGTCGTTTGGATTAAAATAACTTTTACAAAAAGCCAAATAGTAGATTCCATCTAATAAATTTGTTTTCCCACTTCCGTTTTTTCCAATAAAGCAAATGATTCTTTCTTTAAAGGAAACATGGGCATGGGAATAGCTTCTGAAATTGGTGAAGGAAAATTCTTGAAGAATCACCCGGCAAAGGTAAATCTATACTTGGTTCTAGCAACTTTCTGACACAATGGCTTGAAGTTCTTATTGGCATAGGGTTTGGGTTGAATCCTTTCCCAATATTTGATTCAGGTGAACTTTTTGGCAATTTGCTTGTTTAATAAGTTTTTCTAAATTATTTATTGGACTCAATCTAATTTATTTTAATTATATTACTTGGAAATAGCTGCCATATTGACGTATGAGTAAATTTGAAATTAAACCATTTGGAATGGATTCCATAGTAGACGAGGATACGGAGTTTATCCCTGTAATGACTACGGAAGAAGAAGAAAGTATGAACAAGGTTGATATTCCTACAGAAGTAGGAATATTACCACTCCGAAATACAGTATTATTTCCCGGTGTTGTAATACCGATTACGGTTGGAAGAGATAAGTCGATTAAACTTATCCAGGAAGCCTATAAAAAGAAAACTTTTGTAGGAGTAGTTTCACAAAAAGATCAAAATATTGATGACCCCGGGTTTGAGGATTTGAACCAAGTTGGGACCTTAGCTGTGGTTATCAAGTTGTTCAAAATGCCGGATGGAAGTACAACGGCAATTATTCAGGGCAAGAAGCGGTTTAATTTGGATACCTACTTAGGCAATGAACCATATTTAAAAGCCACCATACAAGAATTTGTTGAAATAAAAGCCAATGAAGATGACCAGGAGTATAATGCGATAATAGGATCAGTAAAAGACATTTCGCATCAAATTATCAAATTATCACCCAATATACCTTCTGAAGCAGGATTTGCCCTCAACAATATTGATAGTACCTCATTTTTGTTGAATTTTATCTCATCCAATATGAATGCGACTGTGGCCGAGAAGCAACAAATATTGGAGATAACAGATCAAAAGGAAAGGGCAAAAACTATTTTAGCTCATTTATCCAAAGATCTTCAATTGTTGGAAATTAAGAATCAAATCCAGTCCAAAGTAAAGGTTGAAGTAGATAAACAGCAACGGGAGTATTTTCTAAATCAACAACTAAAAACAATTAAGGAAGAGCTAGGTGGAGGTAATGATAGAGAGTTAGAGGAGTTAAAAGAAAAAGCTAAGACAAAAAAATGGACCAAACAAACCCAAGGATTGTTTGAAAAGGAATTGGACAAGTTGGGAAGAATGAACCCCAATGCGGCCGAATATTCAATTCAAATGAACTATTTGGAAACTTTGTTGGAACTTCCATGGAATGATTGTTCCAAAGATAATTTTGATCTGAAGAATGCATCCAAGGTATTGGATAAGGATCATTTTGGATTAGACAAGGTTAAGAAGCGGATTCTGGAGCATTTGGCGGTTTTGAAATTAAAGGGAGATATGAAATCCCCCATACTTTGTTTATATGGACCTCCTGGGGTTGGAAAAACCTCGTTGGGTAAATCAATTGCAAAAGCATTGGGTAGAAAATATGTTCGGATGTCATTGGGCGGTTTGCGCGATGAAGCCGAAATCCGTGGACATCGAAAAACCTATATTGGAGCGATGCCGGGAAGAATAATCCAGAACATTAAAAAGGTTAACAAGTCTAATCCAGTTTTTGTATTGGATGAAATAGATAAGGTTGGGGCTAGTCATCAAGGTGATCCTTCTTCGGCCTTGTTAGAGGTACTCGATCCGGAGCAAAACACCACGTTTTATGACAATTATCTGGAGATGGATTATGATTTATCCAAGGTGATGTTTATTGCAACTGCCAATAATTTAAATTCTATTCAACCGGCGTTATTAGATAGGATGGAGATAATTGATATTAGTGGTTATACTTTAGAAGAGAAAATTCAAATTGCCAAGAATCACTTGGTTCCAAAGCAAATAGAAGAACATGGTTTAAAGAAAAAGCAGGTTGAATTATCGGAAGAAGTTCTTGCATTTATTATTGATAAATATACTCGTGAATCTGGGGTAAGAACCCTGGAAAGAGAGGTGGCGAAAGTGATAAGGGCAATTGCGTTGAAAGTTGCTGTAAAGGAGGACTATTTGCCACAGCTTTCGATAAAAGAGGTAGGAGAAATATTGGGGATATCACATTATAACAGAGATAAGGCAATAAACAATGATTTGGCGGGGGTTGTTACGGGTTTGGCATGGACTCCATTTGGTGGTGACATATTGTTCATTGAAACTAGTTTAAGTAAAGGGAAAAGTAAATTAACTTTAACGGGAAATTTAGGAGATGTGATGAAAGAAAGTGCCATTATTGCCTTAGAATATTTAAAAGCACATGGCGAACAGTATGGAATAGCAGCACATTCCTTTGATAATTGGAATATACATATTCATGTTCCGGAAGGAGCAACACCTAAAGATGGACCATCAGCTGGAATTACCATTTTTGTTGCCTTGTTATCGGCATTTACTCAACAAAAGGTTAAGTCAAATTTAGCCATGACAGGTGAAATTACCTTAAGGGGGAAAATTTTACCGGTAGGAGGAATAAAAGAAAAGATTTTAGCGGCTAAACGTTCAGGAATAACCAATATAATACTTTGTGCAGACAATAAGAAAGATGTAGAGGATATAAATGACAGGTATTTGGAAGGATTAAGGTTTCAATATGTCTCCAATATGGAAGAATTGTTTGAAGCTGCTATACTTCCCGAGAAAGTGTCTAAACCGCTTGACATTAATTTTATTCCTGCCAAAGAAACTAGGATTTAGGTTTTTTAGCACGACTACGTTTGTCGTAGGAGTTTTGCTTCATTTCAAACCAATCTTCAAATTTGATTAATTCAAATCCAAGAGGATTCCATTTGTATTGGTCTAGTTCAAGTTTATCAAAATGAGCATATTCCCGTTGTCTTACATAAGGAAAATCAAAAACCTGGGTGTCCAGACTTTGTAAAATTCTAAAAATCACACGCTGTCTATCCATTTTTAAGCTTTTGATGGATTGCATTGACTTTCGAAAGTTTGTTAATTCATAAGACCAAAGGAATTCCTTACCGGTTTCTAGTTGGATTTGAAAAAACAATACTTTATGACAAAAGAATAATTCTCCCCTGTCAGAAGCTAAATTAGTAACATCCTGGTTGATACAAGCCATAGCCTCTTTATAGTGTCCAAATTTAAAGAACAAACAAGCTTTGTAGTAGTTCCAGATGGTAAAGGTGTATTTCTTTTCTCTAAACTTTGGATGATTAAAAGCCTGGTCTAAAATTTCCTGACAGGTTTCAAAGTTTTTCAAGTGAAAATGGGCGAGGAAAAGCCTTTGCAAGGCCAAAATATAGTTGTTTAGTTTAGGGTTAAATAATGTTAAAGAAAATTCAATTCCTTTAATAGCTTCTAAATAATTGCTATGTAGAATTTTAATTTCTGCTAATTCTAGGTTTAATCCTGCGATGTTAACTGGGGTATTAATAGCTGGATCTGACTCTGTTAATTTTAATAAATATTCCGAGTATTTATCCAATTGAAAAGTATCATTGAGCTGAATATAATAAAAAAGTGCAGTCCTGTAGTACCAATAACCAATTCGAGAAAGAGGAAATTCTTTAAATAGCTCTGCCATTCGATTTAGAATGATTGAACCTTCGTCAATTAAGCTCTGAGACAATTGAAATCTATCTGCATTTACTCCTTTAAATTCATTGAATAAACATAAAACTTCTGTTAAAGCTGCAGCCTCCTTTGACTTATATCGTGTTTTAGCTACAATAGCTTCAATATTTCTTCTATTCCCTTCTGTACCTCTACGTACTAGCCTAAATTCATTAATTGAAAGCCATTCAATTGGCATTGCATAAATTTCAGAAATCTTAGATCCTTCATCAATGAAAAAGTCTCCTAACTTCGTCAAGCCTCTTCTGTAAAGTAGTTCAGAATATACTAAATATCTTTTAATCTCAAGTGAATTTCTGAAGTTTGTGGACCTAACAATTTTACTTGAGTCTTTTAATAAAAGAATATTTAAAATGTCATGTGTTAATCTTCTAACAATATGAGCATAATAACTTTCTGATAGTTTTCCATCATAAACTTCTTCTCTTATTTGTTTTTTGTTCGCATTCTTGTGCGCAATTAAAATTTCGAATAGTTTCAATTTCCTTATACTGTATTCATCTTCAGAATCTAAACTTAAAAAGGCAATAACAAAGTCTGATTCTTGTTTTGTTAAAACTCCAACAAGTCCAATTAATTCGTTAATTTTCATTATGAACAAATTTTTTATTTAGCCATTCAAAAAATTCAACCATTTCATAACCCAATGGTTGCCACTTATTTTTGATTCTATTTTCTATTTCAAATTTAGAAAATTTACTGAAATCAAAATCACATTTTTGCAAATCATTTAATGTTTTTATAATATATGAAATTCTCTCTTTGTAATAATCTTTGTAATAGTATATACTTTTTCTAAAAGAATCTAACTCAAATTCGAATACGTCAAATTTCTCTAATTCAATATAATTTATTAGAATTAGTAGTCTGTAACCAAATTGCATCTCCCCCTTATCAGACAGATATTCCTGTTTGAATTGATTAAGGGACTTTAAACATTCTCTATATTTTTTTTCCTTAAATAATATACATGAATTGAAATAATTCCATTTTGCTATTGTTGATTTATTTTTGCTATACCTTGGATGAACCTTTGCTTTATTGTAAATATATTTACAATTTTCCATATTTCCAAGATAAAATTCCGATTGAAATAAATTCTCTAGAGTTAGTAAATAGTTATTTAATTTAGGATTAAAGAGTTCTAGGGCTCTATTTGAATAAGTTACTCCAAAGTCAAACTTTTTTGCAGATATACATATTTCAGCCAAATCCTTACTTGCACCAGCCAGGTTAACTGGAGTGTAAAGTGCTTGATTGTTCTCAGTTAATTCTAAAAGCAATTTACCGTGTAAAAAGGCATTTTCATATTCATGGTTTTGTGAGTAGTAGGAAATTGCCGCTCTATGGTACCAAAATCCTATTCTAGCATATGGATAATTTTTATATATAAATTCCATTTTAACTAAAGAATCCTGAGCTTCTTTTAGTTTTTCTGAACTGAAACTTTTTTTACCCAAATATCTAATAGTGAAATCATAAAATAAATTTACGACTTTAGAGTTGGCACTTATAGCTTCTACTATGTTTTCAATTTCATTATTAGCTTTTCCAATAATTTTATTCCCTTTTGTAATTCCTTGTGTAATTCTTTGAAAATCTGTCAGAATATATTGTTCAGCAATTAATTCAAAGTTTTTTGCCAATTTTATTCCTTCATCAATTAAACAATCGCCCAGGTCTAATTGTCCTCTTCTGTAAAGTAATTCTGCAAAGGCCATTTTTTTCTTGACTTCAAATGATGCGGTAAACATTGGTGCTCTGAATTTTTTATTGCTTTCTTGTAACAATATTACGTTTAATATGTCATTTCGAAGTCTTCGCTTAAGGTGAGAAAATGCAGAATTACTTCCATTATATGATATTTTTTTTCTAAATTCTGCCTCTTCAGCTTTTTTGCTTTTTAAGATATAGTCAAATATTTGCAATCTTAATTTTTCTTCGGATTTACCACTTGAGGTATACAACCATCTCACAAGTTTAATTTCTCTTTTATTAAGTCCTTTAATTAGACCAGTCAATTCTTGCATTCCCAAAAGTCCATTATTTTAAAAATCTAAGAACAATTCAACTAGAGGACTTTTCAACAATGCTATCATTCACAATTTTTAACACAATTCAAAAGGTTACATTTTTTATTAACTTTTTCATGTTGATAACCAGGCAGTTGTAAAATTTCGACCATCAACATATGAACATTTTGTTGTTGATATCATTTTCTTGTTTTATCATTGCCCCCAGATAGTCATCGAAGGAAAGATGATGTCTACCCTATATAACAAACCGCATAACTACTAAAAACTCCCTTTAGTCATGAACGCACTTTTCGCCCTTTTGTTGTCTTTGAACATGGTTTCATCTTCTCAACAAACAACTCTTTCAAAAGATCAACAAGTTTCTATAGCTGTTAAATCCAATGTAACCACCTACACACAGGCTACTACTTTGGTTAATACAGTTTGGGATCCAAATGAGGGCAGGACTAAAAACTAAAGGAATTCTACAGGCAATTTTCTAAGTTGCTTGTATTTACTTCTTGATTGTCCTTAATTGGGCTGAGCTCAGTATTTATTTACTGAGTCAATTTAATGCTATTCGCCAATAGGTTAACCTATTGGCCTTTAGTGTTTTGTATTATATTGACCTGTCTCAAACGGTGTCAATTTATATACTTTTGTTTCCTTTGTTACCCTATTGTTTTGTTGAACATTTGTATCGGATAAAAACCATCAAATCTGTTCAACATGTTTAATAAACAACTACCAAAAACAGACGCAGAAAGGGTAAAAGCTCTGCAAACCGCTTTAATTTTGGCTTCTAGTGCTGATTCCGGAAATTGGAATCTTCCAAAAGACGTAGCTAAGTACATCCATCCCTTTTTGGTTAAATTGCAGCATAGCATTCAAATCAGTTCTTCTATCAATGGAACCCAAGCTGTTGATCAACATACACTAAGGATGTTGATTGATGAATTACTTCTGGATATTTGGGAAGAAATTGAATGTGCTGTTGATGAAGTTGACCCTTTCACCATGGAAGAAAAAGCTATTGAGCTTGGAATTAATTATACCTACGTTTCTCAAGAGAAGGAATCTAGTATTTTCAGATTAGTTGCCTAGTCCCCGGTATTGAAATGAAACAAAGTTTTAATGTCGCTACGGGTGAGTATTCTCTTTATGGAGATAGCATTGTAATATATGATAAAGAGGAATCAGGTCCGTCTAGTTTGGTTTTCCCAAATCAATATACTTATTTGGAGGGTTTATTAAAGATTCAAATTCGAAAGGATGATTCTAGCTGGAGTGATTATGAGCCAGGCCAAATGATTTTAGCAAAAAAGCTGGAATGTCGACTTGCATCTCCTTTTGAGAAATTTAATATTGAATTGTATTTGATGTTTAATTAGTTTTTATCCTTATCCCGATTTTTATGCATGGCTTTTTTGTCATGTATTGTTGTTTTTAGGAGTTTGTTCCAGTTTCCCCTCTCCTAATTTGTAAAGGCCGGTTTTCCGGCCTTTATAGTTCCCTGACATTTTTCACTAATGCATTTGCCACCCAGGACTTGATTTATTCACAATTAATCCAAGTATGGTTTTCCAATATCTAGTTGTATAGGAATTAATTGAGGTAGCGAAATTCTAAAATTTATTGGAAAATCCTTCTTTTACTAATTGAATTAGGGTAATTCTAAAGTTGACATATTTGGGGATTACCTACCTATTATTAAGAAGTTCAATTTACTTTATGGTAAAACATGAGTGGCAAAATCAATAAAAAAAGAAAAGCCGCCTAATTAAGGCGGCCTTTCTTATATCTATCTTCTAGTCAAATAGACAAGAAAAATCAGCTTAGAAGCACCATTTACCTGCATCAATTAGTTTTGCAGCAATGCGTCTGCGAGCTTCTTTAGCGTTATAAGGCTCAGTTTTGGTGAAACGTTTTAGTCCCATTTGCATCATGCGAAGTTCGTCACCTTCTGCATAGGAATTAATAGCCTCTTTTCCGGCTAAATAAATAGAATCTGCTACTGAGTTTATATAGGTTTTAGCCATATCAATTTGATCTTGGCAAGCGGTTTCTCCTTTAATAGAAACTAGCTTTTCAGCTCTTAACAAAGCACTTTCTGCAGTGTAGATTCCGATAAGGATATCTGCAAGATTCATTAGAATTTCTTGCTCTTTTGATAAGCTCATCATGAATTTTTGTACCGCTGAACCTGCAATCATCAAGGCTGCTTTTTTGAAATTTTTGATGTATTTTCTTTCATTGGTAAATAAGCCTTCGTCTTCTGAACCAAATTCAGGAATACTCATTAATTCTCCAGCGATTTTTGTCGCAGGCCCCATTAAATCCAATTCTCCTTTCATAGCACGACGCAAGAACATATCAACGGTTAACATTCTGTTTATTTCATTAGTTCCTTCGAAGATTCTGTTAATACGGGCGTCACGGTAAGAACGATCTGTTGGTGATTCTGCAGAAAAACCCATTCCACCATAAATTTGAACAGCTTCATCCACTACATAATCAATGGCTTCAGAACCAAAAACTTTCAAAATGGCACATTCAATAGCATATTGCTCAAAGCCTTTTAATTTGGCCTTTCCTTCGTCCATTCCAGCAGACACCAATGCTTTGATAGCGTTTTCAATGTCTTGGGAAGCACGATAAACCGCAGATTCGTTCACCCAAGTACGGATGCACATTTCGGCCAGTTTATAGCGTATTGCTCCATATTTGGAAATTGGACGTCCAAATTGTTCGCGTTCGTTGGCATATTTAACTGAATATGAGGCAGCAGCTTTACCTCCACCGATTGCGGCCGCTCCAAGTTTTAGACGACCAATATTCAAAATGTTTACAGCGATTTTGAATCCGTTTTGGCGTTCAGAAAGTAAATTCTCTACTGGAACATGGCAATTGTTGAAGAATACTTGTCTGGTGGAAGAACCTTTAATACCCATTTTTTTCTCCTCAGCATTCAAACTAATTCCGCCAAAGGATTTCTCAACTAAAAATGCAGACAAGTTCTCATCATCATCAATCTTAGCGAATACAGTAAATAAATCAGCAAACCCGGCATTGGTAATCCACATTTTTTGACCATTTAGGATGTAGTGTTTTCCATCTGCCGAAAGAGTTGCTCTGGTTTTACCACTATTGGCATCAGAGCCACTAGAAGGTTCAGTTAAACAATAACAAGCTTTCCATTCTGCAGTTGCCAGTTTAGGCATGTATTTTGCTTTTTGTTCCGGAGTTCCGTAATACAATAGAGGCAAGGTACCAATACCATTGTGAGCAGAAAAAGCAACTGAAAAGGAGTGTCCTGTTCCTGTTGCCTCTGTTGAAAGAATATTCGTAACAAGATCTTTTCCAAATCCACCGTATTCTTCCGGATACGAAACTGCCAAGATTCCTAATTCACCTGCTTTTTCCAGCAATTTAGGCATTAATCCTTCTTCCATGCTGTCGATGCGATCCATGATTGGTGCAACTTCTTGCTCAATAAAATCAGAACAAGTTTTAGCAATCATTAATTGTTCCTCGGTAAATTCTTCCGGGATAAATACATTTTGTGCTTCTGATTCTTTAATCAGCCATTCACCACCTTTTAATGCGGTTGTTGGTTTAGTTTCAGTTGACATGTTGTTTAGTTTTTTGGTTTAAATTTTAATTTTAGTTGTTTGTTAAAGAGTCAATGAAATTTTAATGTGGTAAGTACTATAAAATACCTGCATTGTTAAGACTAAGGATAGTTTGTGTTAATTAAAGAAGTTCAAATACGCCTGCTGCTCCTTGGCCTGTACCAACACACATGGTTACTATTCCATACTTTTGGTTACGTCTTCTCATTTCATTCAGAAGTTGTACAGATAGTTTTCCACCTGTGCATCCAAGAGGGTGACCCAGTGCAATGGCACCTCCATTTACATTCACAATTTCCGGATTGATTCCAAGAGTTTTGATAATTGCCAAAGATTGAGATGCAAAGGCTTCATTTAATTCGATTTGGTCGATATCATTCAGTGTTAAGCCTGCACGTTTTATAGCGTTTGGAATAGCATAAATTGGTCCAACACCCATCACTCTTGGTTCTAGGCCATTAACACCATAAGAAACTAAGCGTGCAATAGGTTTAACATTCAGTTGTTTAAGCATTCGTTCTGAAACAACCAATAAAAATGCTGCACCATCTGAAGTTTGGGAGGCATTACCTGCAGTAACAGTTCCTTTGGCATGAAAAACTGGTTTTAACTTAGCCAACTTATCGATCGTTGTATCTGCACGTGGCCCTTCATCGGTATCTACTATATATTCCCTTTCTTTGCGTTTTTCTTTAGCATCAAGGTAAACTTCTTTCACAGTAATTGGAACAATGTCATCCTTAAACTTACCTGCTTGTATAGCTGCAAATGCCTTTTGATGAGATTTAAATGAAAATTCATCTTGTTCTTCCCGACTAATTTTATAGTCATTAGCAACTGCCTCTGCAGTCAAACCCATTCCCCAATAGTAATCAGGATTGCTTTTGGCATAAGTATAATTGGGAACGATTTTCCACCCACCAAATGGTATAGGACTCATGGTTTCTGCGCCACCGGCAATAATTACATCGGCCATTCCGGCTTTGATTTTTGCTGTAGCTATGGCAATAGATTCTAAACCTGAAGAACAGTAACGGTTCACCGTCATTCCAGGAACCTTATCGGTATTTAATCCCATAAGTGAAATCATACGACCCATGTTAAGGCCTTGCTCGGCTTCCGGAGTTGCATTTCCAACGATAACGTCGTCAATTTGCTCTTTGTCTAGTTGGGGAAATTGAGCAACAAGATGTTTGATAACATCTGCAGCCAAATCATCCACCCTAGTAAAACGGAAAAGTCCACGAGGTGCTTTTCCAACAGCGGTACGATAACCGCCAATGATGTATGCTTCCATTTTTAAAGTTAAAATTTTTAAGTCTGGTTAAAATTTAATTACAGGTTAATAGGTAAAAACTAAACCGGTAAGGAAATGGTAGGAAAATATTGGATGTTTTAAAACCAATGCCTCAACCTATTAGTTGATTTTGGGTTTTCCTTTATTAGGTTGGGAGGTTTTATGTTCTCCGGAGGTTTTGGAATCGGCAGGGGAGGTTGATGGTGGGGTAGCAGGTTTGGTACTGCTTGGTTTGGCACTACCATTGTATTTTGATTCTGAATTTTTGTATTCATCAGGGGGCAAACCATTGATAGATTGAACCACGCCTTCATTGTTGTAAACAATAGTCTTCAACAATTCCCCTTTTGAATTATAAAACTTCCAAATCCCGACTTTTTTTCCCATGGAATAACTGCCTTCAACAGCTATTTCTCCACCTCCTAAATGGTATTTTGTCCATAACCCATCCATTTTCCCCATAACATAGTTGCCTTCAGATTTTGGGAATCCGTTGTAATAAAAACTTTTGAATTCTCCATCTCGAATACCATAATGGTATTCACAAGATTCTTGCAAAGCACCTGTATGAGGGTAATACCTTCTAGACATGCCATGCTTTTTGTCGTTTTCATAATTAATCTCCGAAATTAAAACCCGGCTGTAAGAATAGACTTTCCATAAGCCCATCTTACGATTATACATGTCACGACAATTCTTATGCCTGTCTCCGGCGGCCATGAATTGTGGTCTTTCGCAGATGTAAGCATCTTGAGGAGTGCTTGCATCTTGGCTCCATACCAACAAAGGAAAAGCAATAAAATAAAGAACGATGCTTATTTTTTTCAATTCCTTTGTCATTTCGAGCTTAGACTGCAAAAGTAAGGGATAAGTTTCGCCTAACTTCTAAAATTTATTCTCGAAATGAACGAAGGATTGTTATTTATCTTGTTTGAACTAGATTTTAGACCTACAAATCATTAGTTACGAATGATTTTTCCTGAGGTCAACAAACCTTGCATTCGCTCCAGGGTTTTCTTTTCTCCACAAAGTGATAAGAAGGCTTGCCTTTCAAGTTCTAACAAATATTGTTCACTTACTTCGGTAGGTGCACTCAAATCTCCACCACACATTACATAGGCCAGTTTTTCACTGATCTTTTTATCATGTTCGGAAATATAGCCACCTGCCACCATAGAATTGGCTCCTGCCTGGAACATTCCTAATGCTTGACGACCAAGCACCTTAATATCTCTGCGTTGAACCGGCTTTACATAACCTGGAGCCATTTCTAAAACTCGTTGTTTCGCCAAAGCAATTTGACGATCTCTGTTAAGTACAATTTCGTCACGTCCTTTAACCAAAATTCCTAAATCGTACCCTTCATGAGCCGAAGTAGCTACTTTAGCCATTCCTATTGTTAAATAGCGGTCTTTTAATACATCTACCAGCATTCCATCAGCCGTAAATGAATCTGAAGCTCGTAAGGCAAACTCCTTGGTTCCACCACCTGCCGGTATTACTCCAATACCAAATTCAACCAAACCAATATAAGTTTCGGCAGCTGCTACAATTTTATCGGCATGCAGGTTGATTTCGCATCCACCACCTAAGGTCATTCCGTGAGGCGCTACTACTACCGGAATAGATGAATAACGAACCCTCATCATGGTGTCTTGGAATGATTTTATAGCGAAATACAATTCATCCCATTCTTGTTCCACAGCTAACATAAAGATCATGGCCACGTTGGCACCGGCAGAAAAATTCTGACCTTGATTACCAATGACTAAGCCTTTCCATCCTTCGTTTTCTGCAATTAAAATAGATTTATTAATTCCTTCAATTACCTCTCCACCAATAGAATTCATTTTAGTATGAAATTCCAAACCTAATACACCATCTCCTAGGTCAAATAAGGTTGTTCCACTATTACCCCAAACTTTATTTGTTTTACGAATGTTATCCAGAATAATTAAACTTTCTGTTCCGGGAATAACTTTATAAGACTTGGATGGAATGTCGTAGTAGAATTTTTTACCACTATCAGTTTTATAAAATGAACTTACACCGGATGCTAGCATATCATAAACCCATTGGGCTGGTTTAGTTCCGGACGCCTCCATGTTTTTAACTACTTCAGCTACTCCTAATGCATCCCATGTTTCAAATGGTCCTAATTCCCAACCAAATCCAGTTGATAATGCTTGATCAATTCGATAAATTTCATCGGAAATTTCCGGAATACGATTGGAACAGTAAGCAAAATTTCCATGAAAAATGGCACGATAAAATTCTCCGGCCTTATCTGTTCCTCCGTACAAAACTTTCGTTCTTTTGCGCAAATCATCAATTGGCTTCGCGGCTTTCAAGGTCGGAAAATCAACTCGCTTGGAAGGTTCATATTCAAGAGTTTTTAAGTTTAATGCAAAAATCTCTTTCTTTCCTCCTTCTTTCACCTGTTTGAAAAAACCTTGTCCTGCCTTGCTTCCAATCCATTTGTTCTCGACCATTTTGGATACATATCCGGGAAGGGTGAACAATTCATGTTTTTCATCGTTTGGACAATTGTCTCTTAAACCATTGGCAACATGAACAAGAGTGTCTAATCCAACTACATCACATGTACGGAAGGTAGCTGATTTTGCACGACCCATTATTGGACCAGTTAATTTATCTACTTCCTCTACTGTCATGTCCATCTTTTCAACAATATGGAACAAGGCCATAATGGAGGCAACCCCAATCCTATTGGCGATAAAAGCTGGAGTATCTTTACATAAAACAGTAGTTTTACCTAAATAACGGTCTCCGTAATCCATAAGGAAATTCACAACTTCCGAATCCGTTTCCGGAGTTGGAATAATCTCTAATAGTTTTAAGTACCTAGGAGGATTAAAAAAGTGAGTTCCGCAGAAATGACGTCGGAAATCTTCACTTCTACCCTCAGTCATCATATGGATTGGAATACCGGAGGTGTTTGAGGTAATTAAGGTTCCGGCTTTGCGAAATTTCTCAACTTTCTCAAATACTTGCTTTTTTATGTCTAAGCGCTCTACAACCACTTCGATTACCCAATCTGCATCAGAAATTTCGTTCATATTGTCGTCGAAATTTCCGGTCTTAACCTTATTGGCCACCTTCTTATTATAAACCGGCGAAGGATTGGTTTTTAAAGCAAATGCTAATGCGTCATTTACTAATCGATTGCGAAATTTTGGATTGCTTTTCTCTTCCTCTTTCAAATCAAAAGGAACGATATCAAGCAATAAAACCTCCAATCCAATATTGGCACAATGCAAGGCGATTCTGGAGCCCATTACTCCGGAACCAAGAACAGCTACCTTTTTGATTACACGACGGTTGGCTTTAATAACCCCCGCTCCATTGGTGGCAGTTTTTTCTAAGGTTAGTGTATCTGACATGATCTTTATTTGGTTAGGTAATTTGGTTGTTTGTTTTTTTATGCTGCAAGTATGGATTTGTTTTTGGTCATTTCATAGGTAATCTTCTCTCTTGCCAATAATTCCTTGTTGTCTGCTAAATTATTGATTTGCTCTATTACCTCAAAAAATACCTTGAGTTTTTCAGGGTCAATTTTCTCCCTTACTATTTTATTAAAAGTCTTTACGGCTAATTTCGACATTTCCCTCTTTTGCTTGCCTTCCTCTGTCAAAAATATTCTTACTACTCGTTTGTCTGTCTCTGATACTTTTCGATAAACCAATCCATTGTCTTCAATGGTTTTAAGCATCCGACTCAAACTGCGTGGCTCCATGCCAACACTTGAAGCTATTTTGGTGGCAGGTGTACCATTTTCTTCGTCAATATTGATAAGAACATAACCCAATGATAAGGTTAAATCATAATCAACTCCTGTGGAATTATACATGCGGGAAATAGCATGCCAACTGGTCTTGATGTTAAAACAGACCGTATCCTTCGCCGATAATCGTTTGGAACTTCCCATTTTTCGATTGGCAATAGTATGAAAATATTCTGCATGCAGAGTATTTTGTTGAAAAAAAGTATGCATGCATAACAAATAAAAAATGTTAATACACTGCATATCAGTTAATTAAAAAGTAGAATCCAAGTAAAAAGAACAATGATGCAATTGACTGAACTTCAAAAACTAATTGCCGCTACCAAGACTTTACCTTGGAAACTAATCCTTTTGCCATAGTTATACTATCTTCAGGAATTAACTTGAAGAAATAGGCTATTCCAAGGTAAAGTACTGTAACAATCATACCTCGGTAAACTAAATCCCCAACCGGCAATGTCAAATGAGGCAAGTACTGTCCAATTATTGTGACTATTCCGATAAGAATGGCAAGTCGAACACTATCCCATCCAAACGGTTGCATGTGATAATACCTCTTAATGAATAATAACTTCGATAAGTTGAAACTTGAACTAGTTATTGCAATTGCCATGGCCGACCCAATAATTCCATACAGTGGTATCAATATCCAAAGCAAAATAAAAAGCAAGGCAAACATTCCTGCTAACAATATGGTTCCTTTTAAATAATGTTCTGAATTATAGATGATGGAAGTGTTTGAACCGGATGCCATATTAACCAATGAACCTAAACTGATGATAAAAATCACTAGTTCATTTCCTCTATAATCCGGAGGTAAAAAAGTTAATAAAGGGGTTACACATGAATTTACTCCAATAAATAATAAACCTCCAACCAAAAACAAGTTTGAGCTTGATTTATGGTAAATGTCTTTTATTTCTTGATGGTCATTTTGGGCTATGGCCATTGCAATCTTAATACTTGCAATTCGATCCAAAGAATTTAAAGGTGTTTCAATAAACAATCCCATAAATAAGGCTATGGAGTATATTCCAGCCGTTTCTAAGTTTAAATACCTAACCAAAAAAATGGTATCCAAATTTTTTAATCCTATGGATGCCATCGTGGCAATTGCAATCATAATCCCAAAGCCAGCCATTCCTTTCCATTCCAATTTCCCAAAATCAAACCTGAACTTAGGCTTGTCAATATGAAAAACATAGCTCATTACTCCAATAAAGTTAATACCATACGAACAAACAAATCCTATTATAAAACCCTCAAGTCCAATATAATTAAAATAGAATAATCCAACCAAAGTCATTAAAAATAACCTTATTAATAACTCTGAAAATAATGAAGGTACAACCGACTTAGCCAATGCAAATGAATAGCAATTGGCTAAACTGATGCAAACCATAAAGAAACTCAGTAAAAAAACAAAACCAAAATTTGCTGCAAATAATCCCGATTGTTTGGAATAGGAATCAATAATCCAGCCCGAGTTTAATAATAATAGGATGGAAAATATCGCAAACCCTGCTAATCCAAATACAAAAGTAAAACTGATAAAGCGATTCTTTTCTTCTTCCTTTCCAACATAGTTTTGGAAAAAACGCATCATAATGTTTCCTGCTCCCATCGGCATTATCGCTGAAACTAAACCCGAAAAGGATAACAAAACACGGGTCAAGCCAAAAACCTCCGGACTTAAGCAAACTGGTTGCAAATACATATTAATGAAACCAATCAAAATCCCTGAATAAATCAGAATTGCATTTGCCAAACTTTGTCTTTGAATTATTCCCATGTGGTTGGACTTCTCCGTTTGGATGCAAAGATGCTTAGAATTAAGATATGCACACCGATAGC
>JAIBAJ010000072.1 GCA_019695265.1 Bacteroidia bacterium
GTTAAAGTATCTTCATGCAAAATCAATACTTTACCTGTTTTCTTAACAGTTTTCTCAATAGACTCCTTATCAAATGGCAACAACGAACGCAGGTCAAGAATATCGGCGGAGATTTCCGGATTTTTTTCAATCAATTCTAAAGCCCAATGAACTCCAAAACCGTAAGTAATAATACTCAGATCATTCCCTTCCTTAATCAAATTAGCTTTCCCGATTGGAATGGTATAATAGTCATCCGGCACATTGCCTGAAATACTTCGATACAATGCTTTATGTTCAAAAAACAAAACCGGATTCGGATCTTCAAAGGCCGAAAGCAGAAGACCTTTAGCATCTTCCGGACTTGAAGGGAAAACGATTTTCAAACCTGGCACATGGAAAAACCAAGCCTCATTACTTTGAGAGTGAAAAGGTCCGGCACCAACCCCTGCTCCGGTAGGCATTCGAATTACTACATCGGCATTTTGCCCCCACCTCCAGTAACTTTTTGCCAGATTATTTACAATTTGATTAAACCCACAGGTTACAAAGTCCGCAAACTGCATTTCAACCATGGCTTTCATACCATTGATAGATAAACCTAAACCTGAACCAACAATAGCGCTTTCACATAACGGAGTATTTCGGATTCTATCTTTCCCAAAAACTTCAACAAACCCTTCAGTTACCTTAAAAACTCCACCGTATTCAGCAATATCCTGCCCCATCAAAACCAAGTTGGGATGTTTTTCCAAAGCCATACGCAAACCATCACTGATGGCATTAATCAGGCGTTTGTTTGTAAAAGTACCGGATGGCTTTTTTTCTTCAAACAAAAACGGGGCATATATATCAGCTAATTCCTTTTGCGTATCCGGCACAATTTCAGGCTCACCAAATGCTACTTCGATGGCTTGTTCTATTTCCAATTTAATTTCTCGTCTATAATCCTCTTCAATACTTTCAGTTAGCAAGCCTAAGGATTTGAGCCAAGATGCATAATTTTCCAAAGGATCCTTTTGTCCCCAAATTTCAAAAAGTTCTTTAGGTACATATTTTGTTCCACTAGCTTCTTCATGGCCTCTCATACGAAAGGTCATACATTCCAACAGAACCGGTCTTGGATTAGCTCGTAAATCTTCGGCAAGAGCCTGAACGGTATTGTATACTTCCAATAAGTTATTTCCATCAATTTGGATTCCTTCTATACCATATCCAATAGCCTTATCAATAAATTGCTTACATTTAAACTGTTCCTGAGAAGGTGTGGATAAACCATATCCATTGTTTTCTATCACAAAAATTACGGGCAAATTCCAAACTGCAGCTACATTAATTGATTCATGAAAATCACCTTCACTTGCTCCACCGTCTCCTGTAAAAACAGCGGTAACTCTATTCTCATTCTTAAGTAGATGACTTAAAGCAATTCCATCCGCGATTCCTAATTGTGGACCCAAATGGGAAATCATACCTACAATATGGTGTTCTTTTGAGCCAAAATGGAAGGATCTTTCCCTACCCTTTGAAAAACCCGACTCCTTGCCCTGAAATTGAGCAAACAACTGACCCAGCTTCATCCCTCTTCCGGTAAACACACCTAAGTTACGGTGCATAGGCAGAATGTATTCGTTAGGAAGAAGAGCAGCAGTTAATCCTACCGATATGGCCTCTTGCCCAATTCCGCTAAACCATTTAGAAATTTTTCCTTGTCTCAGCAATAAGAGCATTTTCTCTTCAATCATCCTTGGTTTCAGGATGGATTTATACAAGTGTAGAAGCGTTGAATCTTCCAGTTGCTTTCTATCAAAAATCATTGGTGCGAAGGTATTTACTTTCTTTAGACAAGGTATTAGACTCCAAAAATCATAGCAAAAAAAAGACATTTCGACTCCAAAATTCCTTATTCCTTAGAAATAATTAGATTTTTTATCAATCCTTGAACAAGAAAGAATACAGATTCAAATAACTGATTTACAGGCAATTAATCCATAACAATAAGAATCAAAAGGATAAGTATAAACTAAAATATAGTTTTTTTTATGAAATAAATTTTGCTGTGTCAAGTATAATTCTACATTTGTGAAATCAATATTTTCAATTTTTACTAATGAATCTCTATATCGGAAACATTCCTTACAGGACCCGACAAAACGACCTCACTCAATTATTTTCCAACTACGGACAAGTAACATCTGCAACAATTATTACCGACAAAGTTACTGGTCGTAGTAAAGGTTTTGGCTTTGTTGACATGCCAAATGACAACGAAGCATTAGCTGCTATCGAAGCTGTTAATGGTTTGGAATTTAACGGAAGAAACCTAACAGTTAACCAAGCAAAACCAAGAGAAGAAAGACCAAGAAATTCAAGGGACTAAGCCTTTTTTTGAACGTTTTAAAGGGGAAATAGCGAAAGCTTTTTCCCCTTTGTTTTTTATATTGGAACTATTTACACCTTTGCCATTGAATTTTCAATCATGCGGATTCTTCATGTTATTCCTTCATTGCAACTGGGTGGTGCTGAAAAATTATGCCTAGAAATCTGCAAGGAACTTTCCAAAAGGCCTGGAATTGAAATAAGACTAGCCATTCTGGATAACATCATTGAACATGATATATCCTCCGTAAACTTCCCGATTATTTTTGTTGATTCCGTATTTATTCCTTCAATCCTGGGAAAGTCAGTTGTTAAACTAGATGGACTTGAAAAGCTAATTGAAGAATTTAAACCAACCGTTATTCATTCTCATTTATTTCGGGCTGAGATAAGCTCCAGGTACCATATTCACCAAGGGATTTCCTACTTTAGCCATTCACATGATAAAATGCATCAACTTAAAAAGCCATCCATTTTTGGACTTTTTAATAAGAAGAAAATTACCTTGGCATTTGAGAGAAATTGGATAAACAAGCAATATGTAGCTTGTAATAACCACTTTATTACAATTTCAGAAGATACCTACCTTTATATTAAAGAAAATATTCCCAGGTCCATTCGAAATCAGGTTTACCTTCTTCCGAACGCTGTTAATACTTCTAATTTCCAGATCAATAACAGACAATTCAATTCTAAATTCCCCAAAAACCTGATCTCTATTGGAAGCATTATTCCAATCAAAAATCACCTTTTCTTATTAAAAGTTGTACAATACCTTAACTCAATTGGGTATGAAGTAAACCTTCAGATTTTGGGTAAAGGAAGTTTAAAAGACTTTATTGAAGAAAAAGCTATTGAATTTGGTATCCAATCAAAAATAAATATTCAATCAACAACCAATTTACTACCCCATCTTAAAATTGCCGATGTTTACGTTCACTCTTGCAAACTTGAAGGATTTGGATTGGTTTTCATTGAAGCAGGTTCAGCAGGACTTCCAATTGTTACGCTTGATGGTAAAGGAAACCGTGATTTAATAAAAAATGGGATTAATGGTTTTATGTTAGAGCAGGAAGATGTAGTTAATTTTGGAAATAAAATTATGGAGGTGCTTCAATCCGAAGAAACCTATTCTCAATTTTCGGAAAATTCAAAAAAAATAGCTTCCGGATTTGATATTATCCCTTACGTTACTAAACTTCTTGATCTCTACCTTAAAAGTTAACAATCAATTTTAAATTGAGTTGTCTGCGCGTTAGGTAGTTGGGAACGGCCCATTGACTTCCATTAACATCGCTTACCCAAATATAGGAAATTACATTGTTAACCTGCAACAAATTAAATACTTCCAAACTTAACCACGCATTTTTGAAGTATTTGAGCGGGTTTTTGGGTCCAAATTTTTTCTTTCCACCCAATAGTTGTTTAGAAAATCCGATATCTACCCTGCGGTATGGTGGAATACGCAAGGTGTCTTTATATCGGTTGTAATCAGGCGGACCAAATGGCATTCCTGTTCCAAAAAGAAAATTAAGATGAACTTTCCAGGACGGGAATTTTGGAATATAATCTTGAAAAAACATATTGAAATTCAGTCGTTGATCGGTTGGCCTTGGTATGTATCCCGGATAACGAGTAACGCCCTGATCATCTACATACGAATCATTTGATAAATCTTCGGCAGTTTTCATAACACTCAGACTAATCCAACTTTCTGCACCTTTTGCCAGCTCTCCGTTCAACCTAAAATCAACTCCGGTTGCATAGCCTTTTCCGATGTTCTCTGCATAATACCGTATTCGAACATTGTCAATTTCATAAGGAACCAGGTTGTTCAATATTTTATAATAAGCCTCCATTACAAACTTAAACGGACGGTTCCAGGCCCTAAAATTGTAATCAGTTCCAACAATGAAATGGATACTTTGCTGTGCTTTAACATTGGTATGAACCTTACCATCCAAATCGCGTAACTCGCGGTAGAAAGGAGGCTGGTTATAAATTCCGGTTGATGCTCTAAACAACCAATCTCGTTTCCAGTTTCTGGGTTTAAAGGAATAATTGGCCCTTGGACTAACCAAAAACTGTTTATTCAAGTCCCAATAATTGAAGCGAACTCCTATGGTTAATGCAGAAGAAGAAGAATCATTGAATAAAAAATTATGCTGAACATAGCCCATATAACGGCTTGAAGACAAATCGGTCTTTCCTCGAATAATTCGATACACATTTACTTCATCGGATGGAGGTTGAGGTACGCTGTAATCTGCACTATCTTTATAATTCCATTCATGAATCCTGTCTTGAATCCACTCGTGTTGGTATTTTATTCCCCAATACCATTCATGACGTTTACCCAGGTTCTGTCCTTTATGTTCAGCATTCCAAATAGTAGCATCGAGGTAATTGCGGGCATGATTCAAATATCCTCCAACGCCCAGGCTAGCGGTTTTCTCTCCTAAATTATCTGAACCTAAATTATTGTCGAGCTGATCGAGGTAATATTGTCCCAAAACATCAAATGTCTCATTCTCTTGAGAATGAAATACCGACGAAATAAACTTCAACCGCAATTTATCGTTGGGTTTATAAACTGCGTAAGCTGCGCCGCTCGTAGTATTAAAGGAATTCACCTCTTGTCCGTCGAAATAAACTGTCAATTTTAGAGCTGCATTAACGGTTCCAAAAGTGCTTTCTTGAGTTTGAGGAATAAACCGATACTTATTGCTGGTATAATTTCCTAAGATGTTAAATTCCCATTTATCACTAATATCGTAACTTAGCAAAGCTTGAAAATCCTGAAAAACCGGGAAATAGGCACCTTTGGTATTAGTTGCTGCCAGCACATATTTATTACTCCGGTAGCGATAACCCGCCAAAAATCGCAGGCGATGATTTTTTGTTGCCCCTTCCACATAAGCTGATCCACCCAATAAAGTAGCCTGAAATCCTGCCCCAAATTTGCTTGGCTTTTTATATTGAATATCCAACACGCTGCTCATTTTGTCTCCATATTTTGCTGCAAAACCGCCTGCCGAAAACTTAACACCTTGCACCAAATCAGGATTTATAAAACTCAATCCTTCCTGTTGACCCGAGCGTACCAAAAACGGACGATAAACCTCTACATCATTTATATAGACCAGATTTTCATCGTAATTTCCTCCCCTGACATTGTATTGCGAACTCAATTCATTGTTGGAACTAACTCCGGGCAATGTTTTTATTAAACTTTCCAAACTACCGCCCGGTGTAGGAATAACCCCTGCATTGATAATGTCAATTGATTTCATTCCGCCACCACGTTCCCCTTTATCCTCATAAAGCAATTCGGTTAATACATTACCTTTGGGTTTAATAACCAAATCCAGCTTATACTTTTCATTCTCTTTCAGTTTGATTTCGAAGGAGTTAGGAGCAAATCCCAGGCGAGAAATGGAAATTGTAATTTTTTGATTGGCAGGCACTTCTAAACTAAAATAGCCTTCAGCATCGGAAGCAGTGCCATATTGGGTACCTAAAATTGCAATATTTGCAGCATCAACCGGAGTGTTAAGCGAATCGGTGAGGCGGCCAAACACGGTGGCAGTTTGAGCGAATGATAGAGAAGTTGCTAATACAACAAGCCCAACAACAACGAGGCATTTAAATAGATAAGTAGGGGTCAACTTGATAGAAATTCGAGTAGAAGTTGGCTATGCTTTTTTGAATTGGGTTGCAAAGTAACTAAAAAGCATTCAAATTATTTTGAAAGATGCGAATTATTCGATTTCCTGTCCTGCATTTCTGCTAAAGTGTCCATTAATTCTTCACCATAGACATTTTTAAGAGTGATAATTTGGCGGGTCCCTTCGCATAAAGAGTTCATTTCATCCAATCTGTTATTAGGCTCAGGTCGGGCTATCCGCTGCAAGTCCTCACCCGAAAGTGTTCGGGTTGTGGGCTTTCCGCTTCTATCCCTACCCGGGAGTGAGTGCAAAAAACAACTTATCCTGTTCTACCCAAAATACAGTTAAACAACTACTAATCAAGCATTTGACACGAACAAACACTTCTTAGAAGAACAGCATTTTGGGCTTGCACCCTCGGGCAACGATAGAGGCAAGTAGCCCACAGGACACCGACGGCGATAGCCTAGGGGGACGAGGACTACAGCCGATAGCGTGACCCGAACGCCCATACCGGAAGTCAGGAATTTGCATACAGCCAGATAGGCGGAGGGGGCCCGCCAAATAGAAAAAAAACAAATATCCATTCCTATAAACCAGAAAGAAAAGGCCTTTACGCATGGTGGTTTCATAAAAATTGTTTTGAGGCTTTGGTTCTTCAACCTGACCATTACCTTTGGCCAAACAAAACGAACACAGGTGTACCGGCTCTATAAACTCATGTTAGGTTCTTACATTGGACCGTTTCTGGTGACCTTTTTTATAGCGGTTTTTGTACTTCTGATGCAGTTTGTATGGCTTTACATTGACGATTTGGTGGGTAAAGGACTGGAGTGGTACATTATTGGCGAATTTTTATTTTACACCTCGGTTACCCTTATACCGATGGCCTTGCCACTAGCTATTTTACTATCGTCGCTTATGACTTTTGGCAACCTGGCTGAACACTATGAACTGGTAGCGTTTAAAGCGGCCGGAGTTTCGCTTCGAAAGGTAATGTCACCGCTGATTTTAGTGGCTTTTATGACAAGTATTTCCGCATTTTTCTTTGCAAACAACATTCTGCCCTGGGCCAAACTGAAAATGGGTTCCATGCTATATGACATCCGGAACAAGCGCCCGGCAATTGATATCAGGCCAGGATTTTTTTATTATGGGATACAGAATTATGTGATACGTGCACAAGGAAAAAGTGAAGACGGAAAAACCTTGTTTGGATTAATGCTATATGATCACCAGCGCCACGATGGAAACAAGAAAGTGATTTTAGCGAGGAAGGCAAAAATTGAGACAGACAATACAAAAGGCTATTTAACTATGACTTTGTTTGACGGTTACAGTTATGATGAAACCGCCAGCAATAACAAAGACAACCAAAAGGAGGCATACCCTTTAACCCGTAGTAATTTCAAGGAATATGCCATACGATTTGACATATCGCCATTTAAGATGGAGCGAACCGATGAAGGTTTATTCAGGGATAATTACCAGATGATGAATGTGTGGCAATTGTTGAAAAACAGTGATTCGCTTCAAAAAAAATTGAATATTAGGTATCAGGAAGTTGGGAATAATTTACAAAACAATTTTGCCTATTTGAATCCACACCGGCAAAACGGGTTGAGTAAACAAAAGGAAAAGGTTGGTTTACCCAAGGCTGATGTTTTATCGAATTTTGATAGGCTGTCGCAGGGGAAGATTTTAGAGGCGTCGATTAGTTTAGCACGGAGCAATTTAACTTATATTAAATCCAACAAGGACGATTTTGATGGGAGGAGCAAGCTTATTAACAAGCATTACATTGAGTTGCATCGGAAATTCACTTTAAGTATTGCATGTTTGGTATTATTCTTTATTGGGGCACCTTTGGGAGCCATCATCAAGAAAGGCGGATTGGGATTACCGATAGTAGTTTCGACTATCATATTCATCTTTTTTCATATCATAACCATTTCAATGGAGAAGACGGTTAAGGAAGGAAGTGCGGATCCATTGTGGGGAATGTGGACCCCCACTTTGATATTTTTACCAATTGGAATCTTTTTAACTATTAAGGCAACATCTGATTCCATTTTATTTGATGTTGAAACCTACCTGAAGCCATTTATTAGGTATGCAAACAATCGAAAGCTATTGGATTAATCTATTTTTTTATTTAAATCATTCAAACTGGCAGTAGGACCAAACATTTCGAGGGAGCGTTTATTATAGGCTTTAGCTGCTGCAAGAGGTGTTTTGAAAATGCCGATTACGATGGGTTTACCTTCGTCGTAAATAATTGCTTTGTAGCGTTTAGGTCCTTCGGTTACAACTCCTCTATAACCTGAATCACCACCTACATTTTTCTGATTTCTTCGAAGTTGATTCATGGTAACCCATTCCAGGTTTTCGAGACGGCAATCGAGGGGGTTTTTATTTTTGAAATGCACGAAGACCTTTTTTCCGGATTTCACCAGAGGTTTATCGATAAAGTTTTCGGCCAGGTGTTTGTGGATATAGATTGTTTCAGAGGAAGCCATTCCGCGCACCGATTTAAGCCGTTGAAAAAAGGCATAGCCGTTGGAATGCGCCCTGAGGTGTTCGAGCAGTTGAATGGCTTGAAAATATTTATTACCAACGATGGCTTTATAGCCTTTCTCATCGAGAATGAGGTGAGCATCTTTGTTGGTTAATTTAATTTGGTAGGCAGTTTCCACTGGTACAAAAATAGAAAGGATTTATTCTAAAAGTTAGAGGATGGGTTTGATTTTATTCCATCCATTTTGTCGAATCCAGCCTCGCAATAGTTCATTGGCATCGGGGAAGTTGAATTCGGTATGTATGATAGCCTTTAAATCGTCCAATCCGGCAATTGGGGTATGTGTATCTACATAAGCATAACCGGCATAGTGGTGGTTTTCGACAAGCACAATGGTACGTTCATCCATTCCACGTCCGCGATCAACCAGAATAAAGGTAGGGTACGGAAAATTAAATTCCGCCAGTACTCGTTTGGCACGAATGGAATAGTCGATAGGATCTTCTTCGCCGGCACAGATTCCGTTGCATTGTTTGATATGGTGATTAAAGCAAATGGCCCCTTCATCGGTGAGGTGGCAGTAGCTTAGACAAAGCGTATGTTCTTCGATCCAGCGATTGAGTTTTTCGCGGGCGCCGGTATAATTGGGAAAGAATTGGAGAGGCGCTTTTGCCTGACTGGCATCTACGATTTGGAAGTGTACAATTCCGTCCTTTTCCCAGGTATCGATAGCATGAGAAAACTCTTCTGCTTTGCGCAAACGATTGAATTTGGGTTTATGCTTTTTGATTTCGGCGGATTCCATGAGCAAGGCCAGCAATTCGCTCCCTGTTTCCACATAATCCACATCCATCAATTCGGCCAGCATTTTTTTGTGTTTAGCCTCATTGGAGCCAAAATGCTGCATGGCCCGTTGATACATGTTCCGGCTTTTACCTACGTAAATAATCTCTTTATCCTGGTTTAGAAAGTAATACACCCCACATTCTTCGGGCAGTTTTTTGAGGATGTAGTCTTTGATGGCATCCACCTTTCGGGCCATCAGTTTTTCTACGCCTTGGTTTTTGAATTGGGGGTGATTGGATTTAACCTGCAACAATAAATCGAAAAGTTTGACGGTAGCCTCGGCATCGCCAAGGGCTCGGTGGCGGTCGTACACCTCAATACCCAGGGACTCGCAGAGTTTACCCAGGCTGTAAGAGCGTAACCCGGGAATCAGTTTCCGGCTTAACCGAACCGTACACAAGGTTTCACGGCGGTATTTGTATCCGAGTGAGCGAAATTCATCCTGCACAAAGCTGTAATCAAAACCTACGTTATGAGCTACAAAAATGGCGTCTTCTGTGAGTTCCAGCACCTTTTTAGCAATTTGGGGAAAGGTAGGCGCATCGGACACCATCTCGTTGGTAATGCCCGAAATACGGGTAAAATAAGACGATATATGACATTCCGGGTTTACCAGGGTGCTGTAACGTTCTACCACTTGCAAGCCATCGTGCACCAGGATAGCAATTTCGATAATTCGTCCCTTCCTCAGTTCGAATTTGCTTCCACAGGTTTCGATATCAATGATGGCAAACAAGGCTTAGATACGTTTTTGGATTTCCTTTACTTCCACCTGCAGGCTGTGCAGCATGGATAGAATGCTTTCCGGATTCAGTTCTTCGGCTTTGTACGGACCAATATTGATGGCGCAGGTGTATTCCCACAGTTCCAGCACTTCTTCAGCAGATACGGTATACGTGCGGTAAGCCTTGTTATCGGAATGCAGGTATAAGGTAGAAGGATTGTTTTTATCGGTTTCGATGCGTTTGTACACAAAGCCATCACTTTTGGTCACTACGATATAGGTAGCCTTGTCTTTTAACTCCGACAAACTTTCGACATAGCGTGCCACCACATAGCTGCCATCGCGCAGGGGAGGCATGGAATCGCCAATGATGGGAAAGGCGCGGTGCTTACCGGTGGGCACGAAGGGCAGTTTCATGCTGAGGAGTTGTTCGATGAATTCCGGATCGGCATAACCACCCACATAACCGGCCCTAGCCTTGATGGGCACCACTTCGATGAGATCTTTGCCATCTTTATCAACCAGGATGGGAAAAAGTAAGCGGTTTTCGCCCACTTTAATCAAATCCTGAGGTTGTTCTACTTTGCGTAAATCGGCATTGACGAGGGCATCAATTGAAACATGAAAATGCTTGGATAATTTGCGCAGCATCTCGATGGGAGGTTCGCTACGGCCTTCTTCGTACGAGCCTATGCGGGAGCGGTTAACGTTAAGCGCTTCGGCCAGTGCTTCCTGGCTTTGATTTTGTAACTTCCTGAGGTAGGCTATGTTAGACGCAATGTTTTCCATTTGCTACAATTTTCAGCAAACATAAGCCATTTTTTGTAGCAATCTTTGCAAAACGAAAATTTTTTATGCCCATCGATCGCACCATAGTCCATTTTGACCTCGATACCTTCTTTGTTTCGGTGGAGCGGCTAAAGGATAGTTCCCTGATCGGAAAGCCTGTGATTGTGGGCGGGAGTGGCGATCGGGGTGTGGTAGCATCTTGTAGTTACGAGTGTCGGAAATTTGGGGTTCATGCGGCTATGCCCGGACGATTGGCCAAGCAACTTTGTCCGGATGCCATTTTTATTCGTGGCGATATGGACCAATATTCCAAGTATTCCAATTTGGTTACCGAAATCATCGAGGCCAAGGCCCCCGTGGTAGAAAAGGCCAGCATTGACGAGCACTACCTGGACATTTCAGGTATGGATAAATTTTTCGGTTCGGCGTTATGGACCAAGGAGCTGCGGGAGACGATTATCAAAGAAACAGGGTTGCCGATTTCGTACGGACTTTCCATCAACAAAACGGTAGCCAAGGTTGCCACCGGAACGGCCAAACCCAATGGTGCCAAGGTGGTAGATTACGGATTGGAGAAGGGATTTTTGAGTCCCTTACCCATCCAGAAAATTCCGGGCATAGGCGAAAAAACCAGCAATACCTTGCGCAACATGGGGGTGCAGCGCATAGGTACCGTGCAGGAAATGCCCATCGAACTTTTACAGAGGACATTTGGTGAAAACGGAACGGGTATTTGGCGCAAGTGCAATGCCATTGATTTTACGCCGGTTGAACCCTACCGCGAGCAAAAAAGTATGAGTACGGAAGAAACTTTTCATCAGGACACAACCGACATGACCATTTTGCGCAACACCTTAATTATGATGGTAGACAAGCTTTGTTTCGAGTTGCGCTCCCAGCGGCGGGTTACGGGCTGTATCACCCTTAAAATACGTTATACCGATTTTGAAACCCATACCTTTCAAAGCCGAATAGCCTATACCGCCTCCGACCATATTTTGATTGAAAAAGCCTTGGAACTGTTCCAGAAAAATTATTCCCGACGGATTTTGATACGGCTCATCGGCATCAAATTCAGTCACCTGGTTTCGGGATTCAACCAAATTAGTTTGTTTGACGATACCGCCCACACCATTGGTTTATACCAGGCCATGGATAAGATGCGACGACGGTTTGGAATTCAGGCCGTGATGCGATGTATAGGTATTAGCTAAGCACCTAACAGCGCTTTCAGTCCTATCCCCTGCCCTATCCTGCCCATTTCCATTAATTCATTATTTAATTTAAATAAACTACCTTATTATATTATTTTAAAGCAAGTTAAAATGATCTTAAATGCACACAGCTATTACAGTTTACGGTATGGCACCTTGTCGGTTCCGGAGTTGGTTGATTACCTAATCAGCCATGGGTATACAGAGGCTGTTTTGACCGACATCAATAACTCATCGGGTTGTTTGGAATTTGTAAAGGCAGCAGGAGAAAAAGGATTACGGGCCTTGGTAGGCATGGAATTTAAAGAGGAGAAAACCCATTATATTGCCATTGCCCAAAACGAAGAAGGCTTCAGGGAAATAAACGAACTAAGGAGCTATTGCAACCTGGAACAAAAGCCCCTGCCCAAACGTCCGGTATTTCAACAAGCCTTTGTAGTGTATCCCCTGGGAAAGATGAATCTGCCCGCCTTGCAGCCCAACGAGTTTATCGGCATTCCTCCCCACGCACTCAATAAACTGGTATCGATTCCCCGCCGGTATTTCAACAAATTGGTCATACTTCAAAGCCTTACCTTCCGGGATGGAAAAGGATACGAAATCCATCGCAAACTAAGAGCGGTGGGCGAAACCAAGCTTTTGTCGCAGCTGCAGCCCGACGATGTAGCTCATCCCGACGAGTACCTGGTACCACAGAGCAGGCTTTTGGAGCGCTTCGAAGCCTATCCCGAGTTGGTAGAAAACACACGAAAGCTATTGGCAAATTGCCGTTTCACCTTCGATTTCAAAGAGCATAAAAACAAGAAAACCTTTACCCATTCGGAGGAGGAAGACAAGCGCATGTTGGAAAAACTGGCCTGGGAAGGTTTTGCCCAACGCTACGGCTCCGACAACCGGGTAGCCCGGTCCAGGGTAGAAAAAGAACTGAAAATCATCAACGAATTAGGTTTTAACGCCTATTTTCTAATCGCCTGGGACATTATACGCTTCTCCATGTCGAAAGGAATTTACCATGTAGGACGAGGCAGTGGGGCCAACAGCATCGTATCCTATTGCATTCGCATTACCGATGTAGATCCCATTGAACTCGACCTGTATTTCGAGCGCTTTTTAAACCCCAAGCGCAAGTCTCCACCCGATTTCGACATCGACTATTCGTGGAAAGACCGGGATTTGATTCACCACTACATTTTCCGCAAGTACGGCAGGCGACATGCGGCTTTGCTAGGTACTATGAATACGTTTAAAGACAGTTCCATCATTCGGGAACTGGGCAAAATTTATGGCTTACCCAAGGTTGATATCGACCGCATGGTAGACGAGCCCAATTCCCCCCTGAACAATACCGAATTATGCCAAACCGTACTATCCTACTACGAAAGCATTGCCGACTTTCCCAACATACGCTCCATCCATGCCGGCGGGGTTTTGATTACCGAAAAGCCCATTACCTGTTTTGTAGCCCTGGATTTACCGCCCAAGGGCTTTCCTACCGTGCAATTCGACATGTACACCGCCGAAGATGTAGGGCTCGACAAACTGGACATTTTGAGTCAGCGCGGAATTGGCCATATCAAGGAAGCGGCCGAAATCATCCTGGAAAACCGGGGCGAAGAAGTAGATGTGTTCGATGTAGAACGCTTCAAGCGGGATATGAAAATCAATGCCTATTTAAAACAGGGCGACAGCATCGGTTGTTTTTACATTGAGTCGCCGGCCATGCGAGGTTTGCTAAAGAAGTTGCATTGTTCCGATTACCTCACGTTGGTAGCAGCTAGTTCGATTATACGTCCGGGAGTAGCCAAATCGGGCATGATGCGGGCCTACATTTCGCGTTTTCACGACCCCGGCAGCACGGTATACCTGCATCCGGTGATGGAAGAGCAGTTGCGCGAAACCTATGGCGTAATGGTGTACCAGGAAGATGTACTAAAAATTGGTCACCATTTCGGGGGATTGGATCTGGCCGATGCCGATGTATTGCGGCGCATGATGAGCGGAAAAGGCCGAAACAAAAAGCATTTAGAGGAAATTGAAGACAAATTTTTCGGAAATACCAGGGCCAAGGGATACGACCCCGATGTAGCAAGGGAGGTGTGGCGGCAGATTGAATCCTTTGCCGGTTACAGCTTCAGCAAGGCCCACAGCGCCAGTTATGCCGTAGAAAGCTACCAGAGTTTGTTTTTAAAAACCTATTACCCGGTAGAGTTTATGGTGGCAGTAATCAACAATTTCGGCGGCTTTTACCAACGTTGGGTGTACATCAACGAGGCACGAAAGTTGGGGGCTACCATCCATTTGCCCTGTGTGAACCATAGCCGTTATTTTACCTGTGTGTATGGCAAGGAGGTTTACTTGGGTTTTGTGCACCTGCGCAGTCTGGAACAGAAACTGGCCGAGGAGTTGGAAAAGGAGCGCAGCCTACATGGACCATTTCGTAGTCTGGAAGATTTTGTGTTGCGACTCAGGCCCGGCATTGAGCAGCTTTGTTTGCTCATCCGCATCGATGCCTTCCGCGATTTGGGGCAGAACAAGAAAAACCTATTGTGGGAGGCTCATAGCTTGTTGGGCACCCGAAAAAAAGAAGAAGTCCGGGATGTCCTATTTTCCGAGCCGGCCCAAACCTACACCTTGCCCGATTTCCGCAGCGATGCCATTGAAAACGCTTACGACGAGATGGAATTATTGGGATTTACGGTGAGTGTAAGCGAGTTCGACTTATTGGTTACCCGTTTCAGGGGTGAGGTAATGGCCAAGGATTTGATGAAGCACATAGGCAAGATGGTGAGGATGGTAGGCAATTACGTTACCAACAAACCGGTGCGCACGGTAAAAGGCAGTTTGATGGCTTTTGGAACATTTCTGGATGCCAATGGCGATTTTTTCGACACCACGCATTTTCCGCCCGGGTTGGCGAGTTATCCGTTTCGGGGACGGGGTTGCTATTTGCTCCTGGGCAAGGTGGTGGAAGAATTTGGCTTTCCGAGTGTGGAGGTGGAAAAAATGGCCAAGTTGCCGATTAAAGGAAACCCAAAGGTGGAGTAAAGAAGATGCTAAAAGTTTAAAAATCAAAGTTTAAAGCAAGAAGAAAAGCCTATGAAGTAAGCCTTTCAATTTTTAATTCTTCATTTTTATTTTTTTCAGGCGGGTCCCTTTTCGGCCACAACAAGAACCGGATAACCGAGCAATTGTACAAGGCCGAAAAGGTCGCGCTATCGCCCATACTCCGCGGCAGGCTTCGTTATCACTGCGCCTACCTTGCGGGGTATTTGGCTCTATCGCTACCCGGGGTGCTCCGAACAGGCAGTGGTAGGAAAATTGGGCAGGGATATTTCAAAAAAATAAAAATAACTAGCTTAATTAAAAGCCAACTTCAAATCCAAAAATTGAAAAAAAAGGCAAACAGGCCAAAAGCGATAACTCAGCCCCCGTGAGGGATTGAGCGTGATACCCCACATGACGACCGCAACAAAGTGGAGGGCGGACGAGGAGTATCAGGGAAAGCCCGACCCTGAAGCTGCCCGGTAAATGCCAATTACATAGGATAAGGGATTATAATTAGCCCTGTTTTCGAAGTTTCAGAGCAGCAAATAGGCCTTTAACATCGCTTTGCCAGGTGGGCAAAATGGCAATCATAACTACCTCTTCTAGCAATTGTACAGCTGTATTAATCAAGGCTATATAAAAAGCTATTTCAAGTATTTCTTGATAAAAAAAAGCTGATAACAAAAAAATGCTTTGCATAAAAGCGGCTAGTTTGGCGAGGTAGGTATGAAAGCCGGTTACTTTCTTATATTTCCAAAGGGCAAAGAAGGTTTGAATTAAGTAAAGCAAAGTAATACCTACACATTCGATCCAACGGTAGGCAAAAAAATCGGGCAAATAAACCACCAAACCTATAATACCAACCAAAACCGTCATATCGTCGCCAAGGGAATCGAGGCGAGCACCGAGAATGCTAAATACCTTGTAACGGCGGGCTAGCCAACCATCGATTAAATCGGTCAAAAAGCTAACCAGCAAAAGCCATTGAAACAAAGGCCATTGTTTCAGCCAAATCAATACCAACAAAATCGGGGCAGCAACAATTCGATACAGAGTAATCAGGTTCACCAATTGAGCAGCCCAACCAAATGAAAACAACAGACCAATTTGATCAAAATCTTTAACCTGACGAATAGACCGTATTTTATCTATCAAAGCCTGTCCTTTCTCCTTCATTCGAGATTGAAATCGTCGTGTATTGGCTAACAACTTTTGACGGCGATTCATACCACCTTTGCGTGCAGAACTTTGTTTACGGCGACGTGATACCATGTTTTACCAAACCAAAAGTAGGCAATAACCAAAGCCAAATGCTGATATTCATCAAACAGGGAATTGATTTTACACCACAGTAACAAGCAATTTAAGTTTTGCTATATTTGTGCAAGGTGAAAACACAATTTATTGATACCTACTCCCAGCCACTTGTGGTTATTCCGGAAACGAATCGAAGTTTGGAAAGGCTATTAGAGATTATCCAAAGCAATCAGGACGAATTAACTCAGCACTTATACAAACATGGTGCGGTATTATTTCGTGGATTCGAAGTAGAAACGGCCCAGGACTTTGAGAAGGTGGCCCAGAGCTTAGATCCCGATTTAAAGAACGATTATTTGGGCACTTCACCCAGGGACCAGGTTGAAGGAACCAATTTCGTATTTACAGCCAGCGAATTGCCCAACTTTTACCCCATTATGCAGCATTGTGAAATGAGTTTTCTGCCTCATCCTCCCAAAAAGCTGTTCTTCTATTGCCACACTGCTCCAAGCTATGGAGGCGAAACACCTATTTGCGATTTCAGGAAAGTGTACAACGACTTAAATCCTGAAATAAGAGCCGAGTTTGAGCGCAAAGGAGTGATGACAGTACGAAATTATGCAGGTCCGGGGAAGAAAAGCAGGTTTAACCTATTTGAGCTTAAAAGTTGGGAGCAGATGTTTCTGACTACCAATAAAGCTGAAGTTACCAAAAAATGCAAGGAAAATGGCATAGCACTCGAATGGCTACCGGAAGATAGGTTGCGATTGATTACTCGAACACCTGCTATGCTTACCCATCCAGTAACCGGAAACAAAGCATGGTTTAATCACACCCAAGTTTTCCATGTAGCTGCTTCAGTGTACGAATATTCACATATTTCAAAAAGACAAAAGCGCTGGAAAACAATAGGTTTTAATCTTTTATCTAAACTATTGGTCAAGCTAAAAAAATCAACTCCGTCTATGGACCAAAGTATGCAGGTATTATTTGGTGATGGGAGTGAAATTCCGGATAGTTACGTTCAACATTTAGAAGAAGTAATCTGGAAAAACATGTCCATTTATTCCTGGCAAAAAGGGGATGTAATCGTCATAGACAATTTCAGCACTTCCCATGGACGCTTACCATACGAAGGGAAACGAGATATTTGGGTTTGTTGGAGTGCATAATCCTTTAGCATGGAGAACCTAGATTCCTTACACATCAATTTTAGTCCGGGCAGTTTATGGGTATTAAATGCCATTTTGGGCTTCATCATGTTTGGGGTGGCATTGGACTTAGAGAAGAATGATTTTGTTTTATTGGCAAAAAATTGGAAATCGGCCTTAGTGGGCTTGTTTTCACAGTATATTTTATTGCCTTTTACAACGTATTTATTGGTCATGGCGCTACAACCTTCACCGGGTTTGGCGTTGGGCATGTTTTTGATAGCTGCTTGTCCGGTAGGCAATGTAACCAACCTGATTACCAAAGTTTCAAATGGCAATGTTGCATTATCAATTGGATTATCTTCCACTGCACATTTATTGGCGGCATTTGTATTGCCGATAAACTTTGCCATCTATGGGAGTCTTTATCCACCCACTTCCATGCTGATGAGACAAGTAAATGTTGATGGACAAGAAATGGCATTGACTGTGTTTTTAATTATAGCAACGCCCTTACTTCTAGGATTGTTATCAAAAATATATCTCCCTCGTTTTGTGCAATTTAGCAAAGCTTGGTTCAACCGATTATCAATGTTGTTTTTAATCTTTTTCATTTTAGCGGCTTTTGCCAGCAATGCGAAGGTTTTGGTTGAGAACGTCCGGCATGTAGCTTTGTTGGTTGTTGCTCAAAACAGCTTGGCATTGGGTGGAGGATGGCTATTGGGAAAACTTTTCCGACTACCTGAACCGGATGTTAGGACAGTGACTATTGAAAGCGGGATACACAATTCAGGGTTAGGATTGTTTTTAATTTTTCAGTTTTTTAATGGCAACGGCAGTATGGCTTTAATTGCGGTATGTTGGGGTGTATGGCATTTAATTAGCGGTTGGGTTCTAGCCTGGTATTGGGGAAAACGGATTCCAATTCAACCATTGAAATAAGGTAGCATCCAAATAGAATGAGTGGAAAGCTAATGACGTTAAGAGTTTGATTACTTTTGCAGAGATTATGGCATGGGCAACCGACATATTAAAGCAACATGGCTTAAAGAAAACCGAAGCAAGAATTACGGCATTGGAATATTTAAAGTCCAAAAACTCGGCTGTTTCCCACAACGATTTGGAAGATGCCATGGGCAAAAGCACTGATAGGGTTACCTTATACCGCATATTAAAAACCTTTGAAGAGAAAGGAATAATACATGCCATTTTAGGTCAAAAGAACGGTACCCAATATGCGCTATGTCACGATTGCACAGAGCATTACCATACGGACAATCATATGCATTTTAATTGCAATCAATGCCACCAAATGTACTGCATAGAGCATGTTCACATTACGAACCCAGAATTACCTTCAGGATACAGGATTCAGAGCCTCCAGTTAATCGCGGAAGGCATTTGCCAGGAATGCAGCAAGAAGGCATAAAATCCTTGGTCGGAATTTAGCCTTCCCTTTCCACATTTCCTATCTTTTTTTATCCACATAGTTTTATTTTTTTGTTGAAAAATCAACGCTTACTTTCCCATATCCAAGGCCATTTGGAAGTAAATTCGCAATCTATTTTTACAACGTAAAATAATGTCAGAAAACTTGGAAGAAAATGTAAAAAAATCGGATTATGGTGCAGATAGCATTCAGGTCCTTGAAGGCTTAGAAGCAGTAAGAAAACGTCCAGCGATGTACATAGGTGACATCGGGGTTAAGGGATTACATCATTTGGTTTATGAAGTGGTAGACAACTCCATTGACGAGGCGTTGGCCGGTCATTGTAAAAACATCACTGTAACAATCAACGAGAACAACTCCATTACTGTATTGGATGATGGTAGGGGTATTCCGGTAGACATGCATGCCAAGGAGAAAAAATCAGCTTTGGAGGTTGTAATGACGGTGTTGCATGCCGGTGGTAAATTT